>NZ_JBQEAU010000121.1:0-13622 GCF_052108595.1 Advenella sp. | reverse complement strand
AAGATTCTTCTACCCATGCCAAAACTAGCGGCGCAGCGCAAGACCTTCTGCACGCACGTTACCAGCAGGCTGCATTCATTCCGGATGAACTGAACGCAACCATCGAGACGCTGTTCAATCATCGCTCAGTGCGCGCCTATACCGACGAGGCACTCAAGCCCGGCACGCTGCAACTGCTGGTTGCTGCCGCGCAATCGGCCTCTACGTCGTCCAACCTGCAGACCTGGAGCGTGGTCGCGGTCCAGGATCCGGCGCGCAAGGACCGGTTGGCACAACTGGCGGGCAATCAGGAACATATACGGCGCTGTCCGCTGTATCTGGTCTGGGTGGCTGATCTGGCGCGCTTGAAGACGCTGGGCGTCAAGCGAGGCGTCGCGCATGATGGCCTGACATATATGGAGGCTTTTCTGGTGGCCGCCATTGATTCTGCACTGGCGGCGCAGAATGCGGCAGTTGCTGCCGAATCCATGGGATTGGGCGTTGTTTACATCGGCGGAATGCGCAACCAACCCGAGGAAGTGGCCAAAGAGCTTGGACTGCCCGACTATGCATTTGCGACCTTCGGCATGTGTATCGGTTATCCAGACCCGGCCAAGCCCGCTTCAATCAAACCACGCCTTCCGCAATCGGCGGTTCTGCATAAAGAAACGTACGATGCATCAGCGCTTGATGACGCCACCCAAAGCTATAACGCCACCATGGCAGAGTTCTATAAGGCGCAGGGAATGAAGAACGACGCGGCGTGGGACATGCATTCGCTGAACCGGCTTCGCGGACCGCAAGCCCTCACTGGCCGGCACCGGCTGGTTGAAGCGCTCAATAATCTGGGGTTTGAGCTGCGATAGCCAATTTGGCGTTTGAGCAGCGAGAGCAGGGCGTGTTCAGTTCCTCAAGCCGAAGGATGAGTGTGCACGAAAAGCTATTTCAAATGTAATCATTCTGACTCGGCCCTTCGTTTTAAAAGGCCGCTGCCTGCAAGCCGCTCTGCCGAGCATGGCACGGTACGAGGCAGTCCAGCGTGACACGGCCTGCCCCGTACCGGACAACCGGCAGAGAACGGGCCACAAGCCGCCGCACAGCGCAGAAAAGCGCGAACAATGATATCCAGAAACGCGAATGACTGACTTATGCAAAAACGTTTGACGCCTTCCATTACTTCCCTTCAGTGTTTTGAGGCCGTAGCGCGACACATGAGTTTTACGCGTGCCGCTGAAGAAATGCATTTGACGCAAAGTGCCGTCAGCAAACAGATTGCACAGCTGGAGTCAATCCTGAAGCACCCGCTATTTCGCCGGGTCAGGCAGCGGTTGCAGTTGACGCCGGCAGGATTACTGTATCAGTCTGAAGTCAAGGAGATCCTGACGCGAATCGATATGTCGTCGCGGTATATCCTCTCTTATGGCAGCGAGACCCAGGTGTTGACTATCGGCACCCAGCCAACCTTCGGCGCCCGCTGGCTTATTCCCCGCATCAACCGCTTCATGAAGGAAAATCCGAGTATCCACATCAAGGTGCAGAGCGAGCTAAAGCCGTTTGATCTGGTGCAGGCCAAGATCGATATCGCTTTTTTTTACGGACGAGGCACGCTGCCGGGGGCCGAATGCAGGGAAATGTTTGAGGCAGGGATGATACCTGTGTGTCATCCCGACCTGATACCACCAGAAGGAATACACGAGCTGGCGTGTCTGGCCGATATGATTCTGATTCAATGCGCATCGCGTCCTGAGGCATGGCATGATTGGTTCTATCACCAGCATTTTCATACTGATAGCAGCTATAACGGCCCCAGGTTCGATACGTTCTATATGTGCATGCGGGCCGCACAGGCCGGTTGTGGCATTGCTATCGTGCCGCGCCTGCTGGTTCAGGAAGAACTGCGCGACGGCAAATTGATTATTCCATGGCATTATGAACAGCCAAGCGATGGATCCTACTTCGTCGCGTATTCAGAACACTCTGCAGAAGTACCCAAGATCAAGGCTTTTGTGGCCTTCGTTCAATCAGAGGTCGCCACCGGGCTATAACGGGTAGTGGAGAGTTCATGGAAACGATCTGGTGGCTAGATCCATGAAAAGCCGATAGTGCATGGATTCATGAAAAAGTGATAGTGGACAGGTTCATGAAAAGGCATGATGAATGAGTTCATGAAAAAAAGGAATGATGAGCCCATATTTTTTCATTTGGCTGACGCGATCGAACGTGCTTTAATTGCAGTCTTTGTTGCTTGCGTTCGAGATTAATCCGGTGAACCGGCAACCGGTCAGTACGGGTCACGGCGACTAAAGCTTCCCATAGAGCCCCTAGGATTTTCGCCTGCTGTTCCGGATATTCTCGCCTTGGCATCCCTGGCGTCATGCATCGCGTGCAGGCAGGGTGTCGGTAGTCATAACAGCAGAGAAGTGCATGAAGAACCTTGATCGCTACTATTCCATATCCGACTTTGAAAAGAAAGCCAGAAAGCTCATGCCGCGTTGCGTGGCGGGTTACGTTTGTGGCGGCACAGAGGACGAAGCCTCATTGTCGGAGAGCCTGGCGGTTATGAAGCGTATCGGGTTCCGACATCGGGGTCTGCGGCCGGTCGAGCAGCGTACGAGCGCGGTATCCCTTTTTGGACAGACCTACGCGATGCCACTGGGATTTGCACCCACGGGGTTTTCCGCTATCGTGATGCATGAATGTGATTTGACGCTTGCTACAGTGGCAACAGAGACCCGCATTCCGTTTGTGATCAGCGGAGCGTCGAACGTGCCGCTAGAGCATTTGCAGCAGGCCACAGGGAATCGATGCTGGTATCAGGCCTATTTGCCGGGGGATATTGCACGCATAGACAAGCTGCTGACGCGGTTGAAGCGGGCGCAAATTCCGGTGCTGGTTGTGACTATTGACACATGCGTAGCCGGCAACCGTGAGAACATCAAGCGGCTGGATTTTACCGTGCCCTTCAAAATAAGTCCGAGACTGATCCTGGACGGAATATTGCATCCGCAATGGAGTTTGAACGTTTTCATGCGAACGTTGATTAAAGGCGGTGTTCCCAGATTCTCCAATCTTTACGAGCAAATTGGCCCGCCCATCACGCAAGATCCGCCTAACGGATTTCGTGGCGGTCGCGACCGGTTATCGTGGGAGCATATGCGGTGGATACGCGATAACTGGGAAGGCAAACTCGTGCTCAAAGGAGTCATGCATCCGGAAGACGCCCGGGCAGCAGTCGTGGCAGGGGTTGATGGCCTGATCGTATCGAACCACGGCGGCAGGCAACTGGATGGCTCCATCTCACCGCTGCAAGCGCTGCCCGATATCGTTGACGCGGTTTCTGGCGCCATGCCGGTCATGATCGACGGCGGTTTCAGGCGCGGCGCCGACGTACTCAAGGCGGTTGCGCTGGGCGCCAGTATGGTGTTCACCGGCAGGCCACAATTATATGGAGCGGCAGTAGCGGGTAGCGCAGGCATTCAAAAAGTCGTCGATATTTTTCATTCCGAAATCGATACGAACATGGCCTTGCTCGGCAGCAGCTGTTTGCAAGAGCTGACAGTCGATTGTCTGCAAACGGTCGACGCTCCGCGACTCGCGCGATTGTGATCAAACGCTCAACAGAGCAAGAAAACGATGCGCCCGGCGCTGCCGGGCGATGATACTTTATTGGAGGAACCATGAAACACATAAAACACCAACTGACTAACCTGGCTGCCGTATTAGGGCTGCTGGCCGCACCGCTGACTTATGCGGCCGATGCCGCGACGGACTACCCAGCCAAACCCGTCAAGCTGGTTGTTGGCTACGCGCCAGGTGGCACAACGGACATCAGTGCGCGTTTGATGGCCGATATGCTTTCCAAGGAACTGGGTCAGCCATTCATCGTGGAAAACAAACCTGGCGCAAATAGCAATATTGGCGCCGAATATGTTGCCAAATCCAAGGCTGACGGCTATACGCTGCTGGTCGGATCAATTTCAACTGCAATTAATCCCTCTCTGTATTCGAAACTGGGATATGACCCTATGAAGGATTTTGCGGCAGTCGGCCTCTTGAATATTGTGCCCAATATTATGGCCGTCAATCCCAAGGTGCCGGTCAAGACTGTCAAGGAATATATTGAGTATGCAAAGAAGAACCCGGATGCGCTGACGTGCGCCTCGCCAGGCAGCGGTTCCTCGGCGCATCTTGGTTGTGAGCTGTTCAAAATGAAAGCCGGTATTTCAATTTTGCACGTGCCTTATCGTGGCAGCGGCCCGGCAGTAGCCGATTTGCTGGGCGGACAGGTTTCTTCGATTTTTGATAACCTGCCCCCATTGCTGCCTCATGTGCGCTCAGGCAAACTTACCGGACTGGCTGTGACCACCGCAGAACGTGTACCGTTCGCTCCGGAAATTCCGACGATTGCCGAGTCCGGGGTAGCAGACTTTAACGTGGCCGCCTGGTTCGGTATATTGGCCCCCGCGGAAACGCCGCCGGCGATTATCGAGAAAGTCAATGTGGCGCTTAACAAGGCACTTGCAGATCCCGCATTGATCGAAAAGTACAGCAATAATGGCTTCTTGATGCCCACTGCACCCAACACACCGGCTTCATTCAAGGCATTCGTCCAGAGCGAAGTGAACAAATGGGGTGAGGTTGTGAAGGCAACAAACCTGAAAATAGACTAACGCCGGATCGTGCAGGCCGTGCTCATTGCGGCCTGCCGTTTCGGTGCGGTGGGGCCGGATTCTGTGAGATGCCACCTGATCAAAGGTGAGGCCCCTGCCGACCAACACAGCAGGGCCTCGGAATTCGGTTCATCGATACACGCTCTTCGACCTGCCGATGGCCTTGCGGCAGACCAAACAAGGTCGCAAAGAAATCCATGTTCTGCCGTGGACGTAATCACATATGGCGTGCAGTCTTGTCTTTCGAACGGAATGCTGACACATCAATAGAAAGCGGTTGTGGCGGGATGAAACAGTGGCTGGGCGCTTTGTTCGCTTGGGTTGTTTGATGATGTAAAAAGAGTTGACACTTTTACATCGTATTTGATAGGCTACGGCTCACTATGAACATGAGCACGACCGAAAACACAATCAATAAACAAGAGACTCAAATTCCCTTGGCGGACACCGTGTTCCAACGCATTCTGGATGCCATATATGACGGCAGATTAGCTCCGGACAGTGTCATTAATGAAGCATCAATGGCGCAAGAGTTCGGCGTAAGCCGAGGCCCCGTGCGCGAAGCCATCCGGCGGTTGCAGGGCATTCAGCTTGTTACTCGTGAACCATACATCAAGGCGCGGGTTATGTCACTCTCGGCTGAATCCGCACTGGAACTGTTCCAGATGCGTATGGCCCTGGAGGGCATGGCATGCAATCTTGCGACACAACGCATGTCGGATCAGGAGATAGCCGCACTGCTCAATGAGATGGAGCAAGACCGCCAACTGCGCGCCACCGGAGCCGAGCCGCCCCGGATATTTGATTTTCACGAGCGTATTGTCCGCGCTTGCGGCAACCAGCGAATTATCGCGGCGCTCTGCAGCGATCTGTATCATCTGCTTCGCATTTATCGTCGGCACTCGGGCACCGTGCTTGAGCGTAAGGATGACGCATACGCCGAACATTGGCAGATTGTGCGGGCCATAAAAAGCCGTGATGGAGATCTGGCTGAGTCCCTGATGCGCTCACATATTGAACGTGCGGCAGCGCACCTTGTTCATCATTTGCCGGTTTAGGCGATTGATGAGTCTGCGACGATTTGATGACGCGGCTGCGGGGGCGGTTTTACCACGGTAAGCGGAGCCCGATGGGGTCTGCTCGTCTCTGTTTCTACAGAAGCGCGATGGCCGCTTCCAACTCTTCTCGACTGAGCTTTTCAGTAATCAGCACCAGAGCACCTTGCTGCTGCTCTTCAACGGCACGGCGCAGTTGTCGGGGCGCGCTAAAAAGGTGGTGCACGCCATGAACGGCGTAGTAGTCGCCATCCTCCATGCGCAGGATGCCCTTGGCGCGCAGCAATGCTTCGCCGTGCTGTCGTTGCATGACATGGACCCAGTTGGCATAATCTTCCCAGCATACTGGCTTATTGATGTGAAAGGTGTGCGCCGTAATCCCATATCTGAAAACGTGTCCCAGCAAAGAAGTTCGGTCACTTATGGCCGGCAACTGCTGAGGCCGGTCATCTGTATTCGCGAGTAGCCGGCCTATTCCCGCTGCGTCCAGCGTCGGTCCGATTTGTATTTCGGCATGAGGGTTGCGAAGGCTCAGGTCCTGTTGCAGATTCCCGATTGCTGAAGGATTTTCCAGCAGATCGGTCTTGGTGAGAATGAGATGATCTGCTACGGCAAGCTGGGTCGCCGCCTCGCGATAGGAACTGATGGCTTCCAGCCCATGAATGGCGTCGATCGTGGTAATGATGCCCGCCAGGCGGAATCGGCGTGCAATAGCGGGATCGCCGCCAATCGCGTTGATAATGGCGCCCGGGTCGGCGAGCCCGGAGGTTTCGATGACAATCCGGTCAAAGTGAGGTATCTCTTGTCTGAGCCGGCGGTAATAAAGCGACTCCAGGCTTTCCTGCAAGGAGCCGCTCATGGCGCAGCACAGGCATCCGGAATCCAGCAAAACAATGTCGGTATCGCTGGACTGATCCACCAGCAGATGGTCCAGTCCAACTTTACCGAACTCGTTAATAATGACGGCGGTATCGGAGAACTCGGGACGATGTATTAAGCGGCTCAACAGGCTTGTCTTCCCGCTGCCGAGAAACCCCGTTAGCAGAAAGACAGGCGTCGGTTGCGAAGTGATCGAGCCTGTTCGGTCGGACATTAGACGAAACCTTTCGCGTTAATAGTCATGCTGCGCCACGTTCTGAACCCGGCAGCTCGCGCAAATAATCAGCAACTTCTGCAGTTGGGATCACATCTGCGTACTTGCAATTCATATCGAACAAGTTGACCGCGTGGCTTGCCTGGAACCGGTCGAAGGTCGCCTCTTCTGGAATGATTACCTTGAAATTATATGAATATGCATCGACCGTTGTCGCGCGCAGGCAGCCAGAGGTGGCGCAGCCTACTAATATCAGCGTATCGACATCGAAAAAATTCAGATGGCTCATGAAGATGGTGCCGAAAAAGCATGAGGGTTTCTGTTTGGTAATTCGGATATCCTGCGGGCGTGGCGCCAGCGGGGCAACGGTTTCGGTGGCGTGGGTATTGGCCACAACGGTTTTTTCACCGCCACGATGGTTTTTTCCAACCTGAACGCCGCTATCCAGAAGGTCAGGCCGACGGCCACTTTCTGTATAAAAAACTGGAATGTTCTTTTCGCGGGCCAGTTCAAGCAAAGGCACCATGTGCGCGACAGCGTCCCAGGCCTCTTTGCCGCAATGCGTGCGGTATTGCTTGAGGCCTTCCAAAATGTCTTGTGGCGTATCGCCGCAAAAATTGTATTGCACATCGATGATAAACAGAGCAGGGCGTTTGCCGAAGCCGCCACGTTTGCCGTAGCCGGCGGCCTGGAAAACCTGTTTGTCGCGCTCGGTGAGGAAATCTTCCCAAATCCGCTTGGTTTCACTCATGTTTGTTCCTATAAATCAAAGTTGGGTTATTAAGGATTCAGGCGACGCAGGAAGCGCCCGCCTGGGAGATTGCTAGCGTCTTGCGTGATCTTCCCATCCACGGCAACGGTCCGGCCCCGCACCAGTGTTCTGACCGGCCAGCCTTTGAGTGTCATTCCTTCGTAGGGTGAGTAGTCAGAGTTGGACTCCAGCGTGTCAGGATCGACCGTTTTCTCAAGATTTGGATCGACAATCAACAGGTCTGCGTCTTTGCCGATTTCTATGCTGCCTTTGTCCGGCATGCCGTAAATCTTCGCGGCATTTTCACTTGCGACTTTGATCAAGGTTTCAAGCGGAACCTTGCGCTTGTGATAGCCCTCGTGCAGCAGGATGGGCAAAATCATGCCGGTACCCGGAAAACCATTGCTGGCTGCCCAGATGTCCTTGTCTTTTGTTTCACGCTTGCGAGGCACATGATCCGAGCCAATGGTCGTTACCGAGCCGTCCAGCACGCCTTCCCACATTGCTTCGACGTCGTCCTGCCCGCGAACGGGCGGATTGACTTTGGCATAGGTGCCGGCAGAGGATTCGTCGTTCAGAAAAAGATAGTGCGGACATGTTTCGACGTACATGGGCGGCGCGTTCGGGGTAAGCCGGTGGCGGCGTACTTCGTTCAGCGCTTCGCGGCTGCTCAGATGCACAATGTTGACGGGGGTGCCGGTCTTTGTGGCGAAGTAGCACACGCGATGCACGTTTTCCGCTTCCAAGAAATCGGGACTTTGTTCGTTCCATGCTTTCAAGTCGTCACGTCCGGCGGCCCGCAAGGGATCGCGCAGCAAGGGGATCACTTCCACGTTCTCGCAGTGCACGCCGAGCACCGCGCCAGGAATCTTGGCTGTTTCGCGCAGCGCGGCGAACAACAGGCCGTCGTCGATGTCAGTGAAACCTTTGGACAAGCCCGATGCGCCTTTGTACATCATGTAGAGCTTATAGGAAGGGACGCCAAACTGATGGGAGATCTCGCTCAACGTTTCAACATGCAAATGACTGGTAATGCCAAAATGAAAGCCGAAATCAATACAGCTTTGATTCTGTGCGCGCTCGCGGACGGCATCAAATGAGTCGCGTATGTCTGCTGAACGATGGAATGATAATACGGTTGTCGTGCCGCCCAGCGCAGCAAAGCGAGACTCAGTCTCGAAATCTGTCTCAGGAGAGCCGAAACCGAAATGCACATGCGGGTCAATAACGCCGGGCAATGTCCAGAGCCCCTCACAGTCTATCGTTTCCGCTGCCTGGAGGCGGGCGTTGGGCTCGACAATGAGTGCAATGCGGCCATTGCGTATTCCGATCTGGCCTGGTGTCAGGCCCTTGCCAGGCAGCATGATTTGGGTATTGGTCAGTACGAGGTCCAGTTCCATAGTGTCGTCTTCAGTATTGTTAAGTGTTGAGCCGGGGGTGTGCAGTATCGGGTTAATCGTTTGCTTGCAGGAAGCCGCGAAGCACGCTGCGGGGAATGCCGCCTTCCATGATCAGGTGTCGCTCTGCGGCCGTCAACACTTGCGGGCGTACCTGGAAGCGGATTTCGCGACCATCCTGTCGGGCGCTGACGTTGATGAGTTCGCTGTTCGTAATTCCTGCTTCAACGTTTTCGAAATGGAAAGATTCGCTGCCGGTCAGACCCAGTTGTCGCCAACCTTCTCCTTCCTGGAACGCCAAAGGCAGAACTCCCATGCCGACCAGGTTGGCGCGGTGGATGCGTTCATAGGACTCGGCAATTACCGCCTGTATTCCCAGCAGGGCGGTGCCCTTTGCTGCCCAGTCGCGGCTGCTGCCGGTGCCGTATTCTTTGCCGGCCAGGATAATTGTTGCATGGCCTTCCTGTTGATAGCGCGTTGCCGCCTCAAATATCGTCATTTCTATGTCGTCCGGAAAATACCGGGTAAAGCCGCCTTCAACTTCCGGCACCAATTGGTTTTTAGTGCGGATATTGGCGAATGTCGCGCGTGTCATGATTTGATAATTGCAGCGACGCGCAACGTAGCTGTTGAAATCGCGTGGCGTGATACCGGCCTCCAGCAGGTACTGGCCTGCGGGAGTATCGCTGGGTATCTCGCCCCCGGGAGAAATATGGTCTGTTGTCAAGGAATCGCCGAAGGCGGCCAGAACGCGGGTGGCATCCAGTGATTGCGCCAGCCTGGCCAGTCCGTCGCCATCTGACGGATGCTTGAAAAAGGGGGGCTCAATGAGGTAATGCGAGTCGGGATTCCAAGGGAACAGCACTCCCTCGGGGGCATGCATATCGCGCCACATTTGAGTATCGATCACTGCACTGTGATATGTCTCGGAAAAAGTCTCTGGCTTGCCGGCCAGCGGCAACAAGGCGGCTATGTCATCCGGCGTTGGCCAAACGTCCTGCAGATAAATGGCTTTGCCGTTGCTGTCGTGGCCCACGGGGTCACGCTCAAAATCGATGTCGATTCTTCCGGCAAGTGCATAGGCCACGACAAGCGGCGGTGCACCGATATAATTGGCGCGGATCAGTTTGTGTATACGACCTTCAAAGTTTCGATTGCCTGACAGCGCGGCTGCGACGACAAGCCCTTTCTTTTCGATCTGCGCTATGACCGCGTCATCCAGTGGCCCGGACTTGCCGCCGCAAGTCGTGCAGCCATATCCGATCAGATGGAATCCAAGCGTTGCCAACGGTTGAAGCAGGCCGGCATCTTCCAGATATCGTGTGACAGTGCGTGAGCCCGGTGCGAGCGACGTTTTGACCCATGCCGGGACAGTCAGCCCGAGCGCTACGGCTTTACGGGCGATCAACCCTGCGGCGAGCATAACGCTTGGGTTAGAGGTATTGGTGCACGAGGTAATGGCAGCCAGTACGACAGCGCCGTGATCGAGCTCGTCGATGCTGGAAATATACGAGCGCGGCGGGCGGGTGGCGTTGTTGTGCGCGCCGAATCCGTCTTCGGACAGGGGCTTATCCAGCCGGCGCCTGAAGTCAGCAGCGACGGCATGGATTGGCAGCCGATCCTGCGGCCGACGTGGCCCGGCAACCGAGGGTTGTGCGCGCGACAGGTCGATTTCCAGCACGCGACTGTACCGGGGTTCCTGTTCAGGCGAAGACCGGAAAAGCCCATTGGCTTTGCAGTAGGCTTCAATCAGATGCACGTGCGCCGGGTCGCGGCCCGAACTGAGCAGATACTCAAGTGTTCGAACATCGACAGGAAAGAAACCACAAGTGGCACCATACTCGGGAGCCATGTTTGCGATGGTGGCGCGTTCCTGGACTGACAGGGCCGGCAGCGCGGGGCCGAAGAATTCAATCATGGTTCCCGTAACCCCTTCCATGCGCAGCGCCTCAGTAATAAGCAAAGCGGCATCTGTTGTCATGGCAGGGGGCGCGATGCTGCCGACCAGCCTGACGCCGACTACCTCTGGAATAGGGAAGGTATAGGCATGTCCCAGCAAAGCCGCTTCCGCGTCGATACCACCCACGCCCCATCCCAGCACGCCAAGCGCATTGATCATTGGCGTATGCGAGTCGCCGCCGATGACAAAGTCCGGATACAGCCAGGCGCCGTCTTTTCGCTCGTCTTTCATGACTACAGAGGCAATGTACTCCAGATTGACCTGGTGGATGATACCTGTGCCGGGGGGAAATACACGCAAGCCGCGGAACGCTTGTTGTGCCCATTTCAGAAACTCATAACGTTCGTTGTTGCGCTCAAATTCACGACGCAAATTAAGCGACATCGCGTCTGCATTCTTCCAGTTGTCCACCTGCAGCGAATGATCCACTATCAGGTCAACGGGAACTTGAGTGTCGACGGTGGCGGGGTCCCCGTTATTGCGCGCCACGGCATCGCGCAGTGCTGCCAGATCCTGAAGCACCGGCAGGCCACTGGAGTCAGGCAGAATAACCCTGGCCACGTGTAACGCAAGTTCGGCGCCGACGTTTTCATTCCACTTGAGCAGGGCAGCGACTTCGTTTTCGGTAATGTTGGCGCCCCAGCTCTTATGGCGACAGACGTTCTCCAGAAGCACGCGTATGACGTACGGAAAGGCGGATAGGTCCTGTCCGGATGCCGCTGTAATGTCGTGTATGTTGGTATAGCGCAGGGACTGCTGTTGGATCTGTATTTGTTTTGTCATGGCATAGACTTGTTGGCGCATGAAGGATTTCATAAGGTTAAATTTAACGCCTGAAATTGTCAACAGTTTTCCCGGTGAAGGCAGATTTTGTCATCTATCAGTCAATCTAAATATATTCAATAAAAATTTAATATTGTTAATTATCAATCGATTATATACATAAAGTGCCTGGAGATGTATCGAGCATGCAGTGGTTTGAAAATTAAATTGATCAAAAGAGTTGACAGTTTAGTGAATGGATTGATATTCTGTTGGGCATTCGGGGGCGATAAGTGTTTAACGCCTCTCACGATTCGTGAAGACAGTCTTTATGTTTACTTTTGTGGGAATGGACAAAGAATGAATAGTGCCAGCAAGTTTCGGGCGTTACTGAAAAGTGAAGCCTTTATCGTTTCACCCGGAGTCTACGATGGCTATAGCATACGTCTGGTCGAAGCCGCCGGCTTTAAGACGGCATGCACCAGCGGGGCTGCGATCTCCAATTCACTGCTCGGCGTGGCTGACATCGGCGTTATGGGACTGGCAGAGAATGTCAACCATTGCCGCAATCTGGCGCGTTCGGTCTCTATCCCCCTGACGGCGGATGCAGATACCGGTTACGGCAACCCGGTAAACGTATTTCACACCGTCCGGTTGTTTGAAGAGGCCGGTGTGGCGGGAGTCAATCTTGAAGATCAGGTCAGCCCCAAGCGTTGCGGGCACATGCCCGGCAAAGATGTCATCAGCGAAGCCGAGATGGTCAAGAAAATCGAGGCGGCATGTCTGGCGCGTCACAATGACGACTTCGTGATCGTGGCTCGTACGGATTCCCTGGCAGTAGAAGGAATCGAAGGCACGATCCGACGAGCCAAGGCTTACGCAGCGGCGGGTGCCGATATGCTGTTTCCGGATGCTGTGCGCACCGAGGACGACATCCAGCGAATTGTCGATGCGGCGGGCATCCCGGTGAGCGTCAATATGGGCTTCGGCATTCGCGCGCGCCCCACCACGCCCCTCATTCCACTGCCCCGATTAAAGGAAATGGGTGTCAAGCGCATCAGCCTTCCGCGCATGTTGCCGGCCGCAGCAATTCACGCAATGCAGCAGGCCTTGGGCGTGATGCAGGAAGTGATTGCCACGGGCGAGCCGGCAGATCGACCGGATTTGCTTGTGGGCATTGAAGACATTATGAAGCTCATGGATTATGAAAACATGCGCGCCCTGGAAAAACGCCTGACGACTCTGGATCAGTGAGGAGCGCGGATGTGTGCTGAACGTGTCGCCGTCATTACCGGTTCGGCTTCGGGTATAGGGCTGGCGCTCGCTCAGCGCTTGCTAGGCGCAGGCTGGACGGTATGCGGGATCGACTGTCAGCCCTGGCCGATGTCGGCTTGCCCAGCCTATACGCATTATTCGTGCGATCTGACGGACCACGCTAGCATCGACGCAATGGTGACACAGCTGCCGGGGCAACTGCACGCTTTTGTGCATTGTGCCGGAGTCATGCGTAGCGGCGGGGCTTTTGATTCGCAGCCACAAGAAACGGAGTTGCTGTGGCGCCTGCATGGTGCCGCGCCATTGGCTCTGGTCGGCCATCTTGGCCCGCGTCTGGTCGAGAGGCTGGGACGAATTGTGCTGGTCTCAAGTCGTGCCATGCTGGGTCGTGCACGCCGAGCAGCATATGCAGCTACCAAGGCTGCACAGGTCGGTATGGCGCGTAGTCTTGCGGCCGAACTCATCGGGCGCGGCATCACGGTAAATGTGGTGGCGCCTGGGGTGGTCGATACGCCGATGCTGAACGATTCGGCGCGCGGCGCAGCCCCCGTGCTTGATCTGCCGTTAGGTCGCCTGATTCGCCCCGACGAAGTGGCCGCGACCATCGCCTTTTTTCTTTCGCCCGAGGCTGGTGCGATCACAGGGCAAACGCTATACGTGTGCGGTGGCGCATCCATAGG
>NZ_JBQEAU010000120.1:0-13778 GCF_052108595.1 Advenella sp. | reverse complement strand
AAGATTGGCGCCTGTTTGACCGGTGGCGGCACGCTAATCCGGAACATGATCGGCAATACTGCCATGTACAACATATTTGGGATGCCACGCTGCAAATCCCCGAGAGCGAATTGCGCCAAATATTGGCTCGGCGTGAAACGCCGATTTCATATCCAGATTTGGGGCGTCGACGTTTTAGCTGGTGGGGCGTGGTCGGAATCGGCTCGGCCGCACTGGTCTGTGGATTCGCGTTCAATCGAGATTGGTTTGCTTCGCCCTTGCAATCCATCCAGATTACGTCTTTGCGTGGCGAACAACGCCAATTAACCTTGCCCGAAGGCTCAATGCTGAATATAAACACCGGAACGCGTGCGGTGGTCAGATTATATGAAGACAGGCGAGAGGTCGAATTGCTGGAAGGGGAAATTTTCTTCTCAGTCCAACAGGATCCGGATCGTCCATTCATCGTAGATGCCGGAAACAGTCGTATCGTGGTCACCGGTACGCGCTTTAATGTCCGATACGATGATCAGACTACACGCGTCAGCGTCGCGTCGGGATCTGTGGAAATCTCAAGCGGGACATGGTGGAATCGACAGTCGCATTCACTATCAAAGGGCCAGGGCGTTAACTTAGCCGAAGGTCATGAGCTCGCGGACGTGGAACACCTCGATCTGGATAACGTTTTGGCATGGCAACGAGGCAAGATCGTATTCGAAAATACGTCCTTGGCGCAAGCGGTGAGTGAGATCAACCGTTACCTTGACCGGCCTGCAAGACTAGACGCACCGGAGCTGCGCGAATATCGTATCGCCGGGATTTTCAGTGTGAGTGATCCGCAATCACTGATCGATATGCTGCCTCAGTTTGCGCCAGTGCGCGTCTATCGTCTGCACGACGGGCAAACCCGTATCGTCGCGAAGTAATTTTTCGCGAGGGTCCGGGAGCTTAGCGTCGAAATTGGCCAAAAGTGACAAAGAAATAAACCTTTTGGCGTCTCATCTGCTTAGTGATCGCACACGCCATCTGAAAATTACATTTTGTTTCCAAATTGATTCTCAACTTTGTTCTGACAGTTGTCGAGTTGGCACGTCTATACCAATGAAGGGTAAATTTTAGTGTTATTGGCTACGTGCCCGGACGACCGTAAGAGAGGGATTGCGCGTAATGCGCGTAAATATTATTCATGGAACCGTTGGATTGTGAAAAACACGCACTCACACGCGACATTACGAGCGCATGCTTCTGTTATACAAATGGGCATGACCGTCTTGATAATTCTTATTGCTGTCGCCATGGGGATCGCTTCTGGCCCAGCGATTGCACAGGATCGAAGCGTTCAGTTCCGTATTCCGCCTCTACCTCTAAGCAAAGCATTGCTACAATTCGGAGAGCAGGCATCTTTGCAGGTTTTTTTCTCTCAAGAGATTGTGAAAGGGCACACGGCATCGGCGTTAACAGGAAATATTCTGCCTGAAGACGGGCTAAGACGTCTTTTAGCCGGAACTGAAATCGAATTTCGTCGGACAGGAAAGAACGTGTCGCTGTCACGTCCATCGAGTCCATCGAACATTACGCAGCTTGAAACCATCACCGTCCAACGTGAGAACGCATGGGGGCCGGTCGAGGATTATGTCGCACAGCAAAGTGCGTCTGGATCCAAGACCGATGCTGCCATTATCGAAACGCCTCAAACTATCAATGTCATAGGACGCAGCGAAATGGAAGCGCGCAACGTGCACACCACAGCGGACGCGCTGGCCTATACACCTGGCGTCAGTGCGGCCTGGGCAGGATACGACGTGCGTTTTGACGTCATCAAATTACGCGGCTTCAATGCCAACTATGCAACCTATCAAAATGGCTTGCGTAGCATTTCCGGCGAATACGTCATTCCTCGACTCAATCCTTACGGTGCGGAACGGATCGAAGTCCTCAAAGGTCCCGCTTCGGTACTATACGGCCAGAACACGCCGGGTGGGCTGATCAACTATGTCGGAAAACAGCCATCGGAAGAAACTCTTCGAGAAATTGTTCTGGAAGCAGGTTCTCATCGTCACGCTCAGGCTGGTTTTGATTTTAGCGGTCCGGTGGATGAAGAAGGGAAATTGCTTTACCGACTGACTGGCGAATACCGCAATGCCAAATCCCATATAGAACATGTGAAGGAAGGTGGTCGTTTCATTGCCCCATCGCTCACCTGGAAACCCAGCACCTATACCACTTTTACCTTATCGGCTCAATACCAGCGCGATATTGTAAACGGCTGGACCGGCTATTTCTGGCCAATACAAGGCACGCTGCACGAAAATCCCAACGGAAAGCTCGATTCGTCATTGTTTCCCGGTGAACCTGGTGTGGACCGTTGGGACGTGGAGCGACGCAGCATCGGTTATCGTCTGGACCAACGCTTCAACGAAACGTGGAGCTTCAGCCAGAACGTGCGCTATGACGATATCAACTTTTCGGCCGGCAACAGTTTCCTCGATGGATTCGCTCCCGATATGCGTCATTTGAACCGTAGCTATGTAGGCTGGAAAGAAGACGTGAGCGCTATCATGGCGGATAACCAATTAAAGGCTGAGTTCACTACTGGGGAAATCAAGCATACCCTATTGGCAGGCTTAGACGTGCGGCGCATGGACAATGACTATCGCTTCTTTATGGGTGAGTTAGGTCCGATCGATGCGTACGATCCAGTTTATGGTCAACGTCCCAAAAATGTGGGCGAATATACCAATACCCGTACCAGAACATCTCAAGTTGGCTACTATCTGCAGGATCAATTGCGTTATGGTCGTTGGGTACTGACACTGGGCGGACGTTACGATAGAGCATGGTCCAACAAAACAGGCGTCAACTTCGGCAGCGATGCTGCACAACACACCGACGACTCTGCCTGGACTGGCCGAGCGGGCCTAGTGTATTTATTTGACAACGGCTTTGCCCCCTATATAAGCTATTCCACTTCTTTCGAACCCGCTAGCGGTGTTGCTAAGGATGGTAGCCTTTTTAGACCCACACGCGGCAAACAGTATGAAGCCGGCCTCCGATATCAGCCAAAAGAAAGTAGTAGCTTTATTACCCTGTCGGTCTTCCAGCTCACGCAGGAAAATGTGGTGGCAACCGATCCTGCCGATCCTAATTTTAGCGCCCAGACCGGACAAGTGCGTACTCGCGGCCTAGAGATAGAAGGCAAAGCTAAACTGCGCGACGGTTGGAATTTGATTGCCTCCTACGCCCTTATGAACAGTAAAGTCACGCGCAATACGCCTGACTTTACTGGTGTCAACACACAAGGCAATCTGGTCGATAACGTACCTCGACATCAGGCGGCACTGTGGATAAGCCATACTTCGTCGGCAGGAGCCTTGCAGGGCCTAACGGCGGGAGCAGGTGTACGATATCGCAGCGCCACCTACGGTGATCAGTATAACGATATCCGTATGACTCCTGTCACGCTGGTGGATGTCAAATTATCCTATGATTTGGGCGCGATCAATCCCAGCTTGCATGGCCTGAAGGGCACGGTGTCAGTAAATAACCTATTCGACAAACGCTATACCGCAAGCTGCGACAGCGAAACCTCATGTTATAGGGGGGAGGAGCGCAAGATTTATGGTGCGTTGACCTATCGGTGGTAAAGTCGAAATGCCGGGTGACATGCCGTTTTAGTAGCTTTAGTATTGAGTTGCACCATCCTTTAATCTGCTACCGTACATGAATTTCTACTTTCATTAAGTCCAACCGATTTTTCGAGATTGAATCAGATTTATAGCGACGATAAACCAACGCGACTAAAAAGAATTGGCGTAGATGATACTGCGCTCTTGGGGAATATTCTTACCGAAGACTATTGGTCCATCGATATAAAATCCCCTGAACGATACGTGCGAATTTTTAGATTTCTTGTTCCTGGTAAGGTTCAACGGGAGCAAAATTCCAGGCAAACCACCGGATTGAGGGATCCGAGCTACGAATACGTCCTTCTAGGTATGAAGCTAGAATATTTAGTAAACAAATTTGGCAGCGCTCTAAGTGAAGAGGATACCGTGATTCTCAACTCATATGAGCGACTGAAAGAAAACGTCGATGTTCACAAACACGCAAACGAATTAGACAAAATTAACGATGCTCGTGCATGGTTTGATAGTGGAGAAAACTGATCTGCAGTCGCTATCTAGTACGTATTGAATCAGAATTGATTCGACCGGACAAGTGAGGGATTTCGGAAATGCTTCACAAATCTGCGCTTATCTCCTGATAGCCTTCGTCGAACAAAGGAATTCAGATTGGGTCCCAAATATGATGGCGATGCTCGCGCAGAGCTCCATCACGTTCAATGCATTGGCCGCCTTATTCGGTTCCTTGAGCAAGGCGCTTGACGTGAAGACGCGTGACACCAATGGTCTCGCCGTCTCTGAGGTAAATGGCTGCAACTATTGCTTGAAGATTCATAGTTTTACGGCCGAGCATATGGCCAAGCTGCCGGGCGATGAAATTATTCTCACTCGCAAGGGCCATGCTAGCGACCCGAAACGGGACGCCGCGGTCCAATTTTCGCGCAAAGTCATTGAGTTTCGCGGCAACGTCAGTGACACCGATCTGAATGCAGAGCGAGAGGCCGGCTATAGGGATGCGAACGTCATGGAGATTGTCGCGCTGGTTGCCATGTATTCCCTGACGAATTTTTTCAATAGCGTATTTGATCCCGAGAAGGACTTCCCCCTCGTTGCACCAGCTGGATCGATCTGAAGCCTATTGGCTTGACTGCAAAGTTCTGAAGATGACTGTTAGTTTGAGAAATAAAAGCGACAAAGCATACGAAAACTCAAAGGTTTAGATAATTTATTATAAAAAATGGAAACGACAAAATAAATACTAAATATTGACCCATGTGTCGACCACGCTTGCGATTAACAGGCAGAGAGTATTATTCAAAATTCTAGCATCATAGCTATTTGTTTAATGCCGCATTATTTTGACAATTTACAGCTTAACTCCTGCCTTCGCACCCTCCAGCTTAGTATTCTAGCTACCCTGGCCGTCCGGTGCTGGCCAGAGCGCATGCGGCCCAACGGCGAGTTGCTCCTGGAGAAAGTGCACGCAGACGCCCAGTTTAGCCGACTGTGTCAGCCGCCCAGCCGTGACGGCCCACACGTCAGCCGGCCAACGGTACGCCGGCAGAATTTCGATCAGCCTGCCCTTGCGTAGGCTCTGCGCACAGTCCCACGCAGCAGCTCGGATAATGCCATGGCCGTCCAAGGCCCACTGATGAATGATATCGTTGTTGTTAGTGGTCAGAGCGCCGGTCACCTTGGCCGACTCGAGACCCTTGGGGCCTTTAAAACGCCATGTGCCGAAAGGTTGGTCGCGCTCACGGAAAACTAGGCAGGAGTGGCGGACCAAATCGCTGAGCTGTGTAGGTGCACCGTGGCGCTCGATATAGGAGGGCGCTGCGCAGAGAATGCGGTAGCTCTGCGCGATGCGGTGTGCGATAAGGTGTGGCTCAGGAACATCGCCGACGCGGATATCGAGGTCCAGACCTTCGCTCAAGAGATCAACTGGGCGGTCCAGCACCGTGAGCGAGATTTCCAGCTTCGGGTAACGCTTAGCCAATAGGGAGATCGCCGGTGCCACATGATTTCGTCCCAGACGGAAACTAGAACTGACGCGCAGACGCCCCTGCGGCTCGGTGGTATCTTCCGCTAGCGCATCCTGCAACTGCTGCACGTCGGCCAAGATATTACGCGCCCACTCATAGGCCTTCTCGCCGTGGCTAGTGGGGCTCACACGCCGCGAAGTGCGGTGCAGCACGCGCACGCCAAGTGTTTCTTCCAAGATGCCGATGCGCTTGCTTACGTAAGACGGCGACATGCCCAGTTCGGCTGCGGTGCGCACGAAGCTGCGATAACGGATGACTTCGACCAAAAGACGGAGATCGGTGAGCAGAGGCTGATTCAACACGATTAGTGCACCATGAAGTGACAAATATGATAATTATAAGACTATTCGTCACGCTAAGATGTAACCTATCGCAGAACCAGGGTCAACGGCCCCCACGCCATCGACAGTGTCGGCAAGCGCTCGGCAGCGGCTTTCTCGACCGGGTTTCCGTCACTACAAGATAGTCTGGTTGGGGCGTGACACCTAATTTTTTAAAAAGGAAAACCATGAAAATCAAACACGTCGAAGCTATCGCACTCGATATGCAACTAGATGAAGTGTTCAAGGGAGGAACTTATCAGGTAGTAAGCCGCCCGACTATTGTTACCCGTATCCATTTGGAAAATGGCATCATTGGTGAAACCTATGGAGGCGACGAATTCCACACCCAAAAGGAGATTGTGCAGGTGATGCGTGAGCATTTCGCACCTCTACTGTGCGGTCAAGATGTGCGGGATTTTCAAAGGCTGTGGGAAACTATGTTCAATCACAACCTGGACCTAGGAAACCGCGGATTGCACCAATTGGACATGCATCCGCGCGGCATTATAATGCAGGCCATTAGTTGCCTGGACAATGCCATGTGGGACGCTCGTGGCAAGCTCTACGGCACGCCGGTATACAAACTGTTGGGCGGCGTGCGCGACCGGGTACCGGTCATTTCAATCGGCGGCTATTACCCTAAAGACGGCGGCGATCCACTCAAGGCTATCGCCGACGAGGTAACTATGGTGCGTGAGTCGGGTTGCATGGGTATCAAGATGAAAGTTGGCCGCGTCTCGCTCGAAGAGGATTTGGCGCGCGTGCGCGCTGCACGCCAAGCTGGTGGCAAGGATTTCGTTATCACTGTGGATGCCAACCAAGGGTGGGATCCGTTGGATGCGGTGAAATTCTGTGTCGCCATGGAAAACACTGATCTAGGAGTGCGCTGGATGGAAGAGCCCATCAAGTGGTACGACCAGACCGATGGGCTGATGCTGCTTGCGACCAAAACCACCATACCCATCAACGTCGGACAGGGTGAAATCAGTGGACGCGCCTGCCGTGACCTAATCACTAAGGGCGGCGTGTCCATTCTGAATCTGGACTGCACGTTGTGTGGGGGGATCACCGAATGGCAGCGCGTTGCAGGCATGGCCAAGATGATGAACGTAGAAATGGCTCACCATGAGGAGCCTCAGGTCGCTATCCATCTGATGGCGGCCAATCCTCATGCTCTCTACGTCGAAATCTTCGCCAACCACAAGCGCGACCCGCTGTTGTGGGAGCTTCCCGAAGATTTCCCCCGTATAGAGAACGGTTATATGGCTGTGCCTCAGGAACCGGGGCTAGGTATACGTCTCAAGCCCGAAGTCATTGAACGTTACTGCATAGATTGAACGCCCACTGATTGTAACCCCACACGCATTATTACATAACGGAGACGAACTGTGGTTCACTCAGACAACAAGGGGAAAACCCCGCTGAAAACCGTGCTGGCCTCTAGCATCCTTGGTACGACGCTAGAGTGGTACGATTTCTTCCTTTATTCGACTGCTGCGGCTACTGTGTTCGGGCCGTTGTTCTTTTCCGAACTCAGCGGCCTGCATGCCACGATTGCAGCGTTCGCAACGTTTGCGGCGGGTTTCCTCGCGCGACCGTTGGGAGGGGTGTTTTTTGGCATGTTGGGCGATCGCCTTGGCCGCAAACTTGTGCTGATCATAACGCTGCTCATGGTTGGTGTTTCCACCACTCTGATTGGCGTGCTACCTACTTATTCTACAATCGGTTACGGCGCACCGCTGTTGCTGCTGTTGCTGCGTATTACCCAGGGATTGGGCGCCGGAGCCGAATACGGCGGCGCAGTACTCATCGCAGCCGAGTATGCGCCCAAGGGCAAGCGCGGGCTCTACGCCGCGCTGCCCTATACGGGGGTGGCTTTGGGGCTACTCATGTCCACCGGCATTTTTTGGGTGATGTCGCAGCTGCCTCAAGACGATTTCATGGCATGGGGCTGGCGCATTCCGTTCCTGTTGAGCATCGTGGTCGTTGCCTTCGGCATATTTCTCAGATTCCGTTTAAGTGAAACGCCTGTGTTCGAGCAGTTAGCCAAAGAAGGAAAAACCGTCCGGCTACCTCTGATGGACATCCTGAAATCGCATAAGCGTGAGTTGTTTTGCGCTTGGGGAGCGCGCTTGGGTGAGAGCTCGGCCAACTACATTTTCGAAGCATTCGTAATCGTCTACGTCACGACGCAGCTCGGGCTGGAAAAGTCCATCGTGCTCACGGCGTTGCTGGCCGCAGCCGCTTTGCAGATCGTCACCGTGCCACTCTTCGCCGCACTTTCTGATAGGATAGGGCGCAAGCCTGTGTACATGGCAGGCGCGCTGCTGACTGGCCTATTCGTCTTCCCATTCTTCTGGTTGCTGGATACCAAATCGCCCACGCTGATCTGGATGGCTGTGATCTTCTCTGCCGCTATTACTAAGACGATGATGGTCTCCGCGCAGCCCGCCTGGTTGGTGGAACTGTTCGACGCCCGGGTCCGATTCACCGGCTTCGCCCTGGCGCGTGAAGTGCCTACCCCTATCGGCGGAGGGCTTGCGCCGTTGGCCGCAACCGTGCTGCTTGCGCTGGGGGACGGCAACCCTGTCTATGTATCGTGGTACGTGCTCGGGCTAATGTCAGTGGTGCTCATCGCGCTCGCCTTTGCCCCTGAGACCTACAAGCGCGAACTTTAACACGGCTGCGGATTCATCGCACCACTGACCATTTAGGTGACACACAATGGCAATAACGCATTCACTCGATCACCAACAGGATTTCGATGTTGTACAGCAAAAGGCCCTAGTCGAGGCTAGGATCTTGCTCGAGCGCCACAGAGCCCTTCTTCGTCGCCTCGTGGCATGCGAAAGGAGCTTGGGCAATGCGCTTGCGTACACCGACACGCAGGCAACATCATCCTCGCTTGGATTTCCCAATACAGCTTGAAACTGGAGATCACAATATGCGGGAAAGCATCAAAGAGCTGTTAGACGCCTATGGAAGCGGAATGCGTTCACCCATGGAAGTGGTTACCGCCACGCTTAAGGCGCGTGCGGCGGCCCATGCTCAATTCAACTGCACGGTACTGGCCCTTGATGAGCAAGCTTCAGAGAGAGCGTATGAATCAGCGAAACGTTGGCGTAACGGCCGGCCACGTGCACTCGAAGGCGTACCCTTCAGTATCAAAGACATAATGCACTTCGCCGGCACTCCCACCAGTGCCGGATCGCTAGTGGCCGACCCGCGACCCGTACCGACGACGGCAGAGGTAGTAGGCCGACTTTTAGACGCAGGCGCGATCCCCATAGCCAAGGACACAACCACCGAATGGGCGATAGGCGGTGCGTACAACCTCAGGTTCGGGGTCACTCGTAACCCCTTATCTACGGATCGCTGGGCCGGTGGCTCGTCGTGTGGATCGGCTGCCATGGTGAGTGCAGGGGTTGTACCTTTCGCCGTCGGAACCGATACTGGCGGCTCGACGAGAGTGCCAGCCGCGTTTTGCGGCGTCACAGGTTTCAAACCTAGCAATTCGAGCATATCGCGAGAGGGTGTGGTGCCGCTCTCGCCGACACTGGATACAGTCGGCCTGCTATGCAGCAATGCTGCCGACGCACAGAAAGTCTTTCACGTCCTTGCGCCCACGATGAGGAACGAAAGCGATACGTTGACTACTCACGTAGCGATTCGTGCAAACCGACTGGACGGTGTGCGCATCGGTGTTACGCGCAGCCATTTCCTGAAGGGCGTGGATGCTATTGTGGGCGAGGCATTTCAAGCGTTCTTGTACAGCCTGCGAGACTTAGGCGCGAAGATTGTAGAAATCGAATTAAAGTTAGCACCGTTAGCGCAAGAGATAGGATATCAATTGCTTTACACGGAAGCGTGGGCCATTCATAACGCCCAGAGGCCTAACTTTCAGGACTATGATAGCGTGGCGCGCAACCGCATCACGCGCGGCGCGGTGTCCAGCGCCGAAGACTACCTTGGCATGTTAAGCTTTCGAGCTGCTTTGGTGCGGGAATTTCAGACCTGTTTCGGAGTGGTCGACCTAATTGCCACGCCCGGTTGCCCGGGCACTGCGGCCACGTTGGATACCATGACTATAGCCATTAATGGGCAGGACGTACCCCTACTTGATGCCCAGAGCCGTGCCACCATGATGTGCAACGTGGCGGAACTGCCTGCCATTATGCTGCCGATTGGTCGAGCCAAGGATGGGTTGCCTGTGGCTGTGCAGCTTGCTGCGGGGCCTTTACAGGACAACCATTGCCTTCGCGTGGCCTTAGCCTATCAGAGTGTTACCTCGCATCATCATCGCTGACTGCGAAGTCAATCCAGTGGGCGTCACACCAGGTTGGCTGATCTGTTCCAGGTCAGCCAACGTCTCTGCATCTGGGATAAGTCCTTCCAGGGCTAGTGATCCCAACTCAGCCTTTACTTTCCGGCCGGGAGTCTTCTGACTGCATATCCATGAAGAACCCTTTGAGCACTATAGGGTCAACACAAACTTTATAAAAAATGCGTTATTTCTCATGAATTGAAATTGAACTTCAAGACCAAACAGTCGAGATTGCCGGTATTAGTATGCCGCGGGAAACCATGCCCTACGCCCAATCTTTGACGGTGGGCTTTTTCTGTGTATCAGGCTAAAGTAAATTTTTTTCGCTAAATTAGAAACCTTCTTACCGCACACAATTTTTAACGGCTGAAATTCAGGTCACACATTGTGAAAAGGTAAGGCTGTTTGTTGAGGCTGAGCGGGAGTTGTTTATATGCCGGTATTTGTTCGATGTGAAATTATCCGCACCCCGCTTGGGGCGTGTAGACCGGGTTTTGAACTCCAAAAACCATTTATCCACTTGCTGATTAAGTTGGCTCATGCTAGTTTTTCCTGATTCGTGTTAATGAGTATCTGGACTTTCTCAATATGCCCATTAATCACCGCCTCTAATCACCGCCTCGACTTCGGCGATTTTTTCTGTTGTCACCGTGGTTGCCTGCATGGCATTTAAGGCATGAGCGATTTGATTCATATTCTGACCAATCCGGCCCAATTGATAATTGGACTGATAAAGCGCCGAGACCTCGTTATTATTAAGAATGGATACCTTACCAATATGAACGCGCAACACCATGCGAATGAAGGCACTCACGAACATATCGGCCTTTTCTGCCGCCTCAGTAATGAAGGCTGATTCAGTCGAATTCAATCTCAACGTATGCTTAATAACACTGTCGCATTCACGCTTGGCAAGGACCACATCGCCACCGAAAGTCGGATCTAACTTCTGCTTTTGCAGCACATTCATAATGAGTGCTTTGACGTACTGCGATAACCGCCTATTTCGCGACCTTAGTAAAGGCCGCTCATTCCCAAGCTGCGATCTCGCCACTGGCTCCGGTGGCTCAATTTATGCCCTGTCAAGTGTATGACCACTATGATCCCTGCCCTGCGCCTAAGACCCGCGCCCAGAGGCTCGGTGGTAGCGCAAGCCTCACCAAGGTCTGATGCTCAGCCAAGAGGGTTTCTCAACGGTGCCTATCTATACCAACTGGCCGCACATCCCCAAGTATCAGAACCTAGAAGTGATGATATGGGGTTTTCTAGGGCTGCGTCGGTGAGACTGTAGGACAGTACCAAGTAAGAGAGAACAACGACAACTACTACACAGTCACGGTTTACAACGAAGTTCAATTGCAACAAGCGCAAAACCCAAGAGCCAATGATGTGTTTATTGATGACAAGTGGCACCGCCACGTTCGTCGGTAAATAGCCACCCAAAAACTTTGGCCGTACTACCCACTGGCTACTGGTGAAACTAGAAGAAAGATATACAATCGAAATTCGATTTTCAGGGACTTCATCATGCTTTCACGTCGCCACCTCCTTTCGTTCGCCCCTTCACTCGTTGCAACTGGATTCTACGCTCGCCCAGCGTCAGCAACAAGCAATGGAAAAGTGGTTGTCGAGGCTCAAGCGCGAATCGCGCAGCTTGAAAATCAGTACAAAGGACGTCTTGGCATTGCTCTCATGAACCTATCTACCGGCGCGCTCGCGAGCCACCGCGGCGACGAGCGATTTTTGTTCAACAGCACGGCAAAATTCTTTATCGCTGCATCTGTATTGTCACAAATAGATCGCGGGCTTGAAAAGCTTGATCGTCGGATTATCGTCACCAAGTCCGATCTTGGCGGATGGACACCCATCACCGAAAAACAACTCGGCAAGCCCGGAATGACGGTGGCTGAACTGTGTGAAGCAGCGGTGACATGGAGTGATAATGCGGCCGCGAACGTGTTGATCACCAGTCTGGGCGGCCCCTCGAAGGTTACCGATTATCTGCGATCTATCGGCGATACAAGCACTCGCCTTGACCGAATGGAGCCGGCTCTCAATGAGCATGACTACGAAGGCGACGAACGCGATACCACCACGCCATTGGCGATGATGCAGACATTGCGCACGCTTCTGCTCGAAGACGCTCTATCACCGCATTCGCGACATCAACTTGCAGCTTGGATGATCAATGGAAAGACCGGTGACAAACGGCTGCGGGCGGGGATGCCCAAAACGTGGCTGGTAGGAGAGAAAACTGGCACCAACGGAATCGGCAATGCCAACGACATTGGCATTGCGTGGCCGTACGACCGGGGCGCTGTGATTGCAGTGGCCTATACCTATCTCCCCAAAGCCAACAAGGACGAAAGGGATCAAGTCATCGCTGAGATTGGGAGGATCACCGCGAATATATGACTAAACATAATTAATTGCCTCATACCGCATAGACCGCTTATCTACTATTTCAACGTAGCCTCTGATAGCGGTATGCTGCCTTTTGATACGGGAAGACTAGCATCTTTGATGCACTAGAATTGCTACTGACCGGGCAAATCAAGAGGATTCAAAATCTCTTCTCGACGCTAATGATGGCAAACAAGAAAAATTATGATGACAATTTGTTCTGGAATACTCGTTCCGGTAAGAAAGATCTATCAATCAAAATTGAGTTTGTAAGTAACGAACGCAAGTTGGTTCTTGCCAGGTATGCAACAATTGAGACTCTCGAAACAAGAGCGAACAACCGAGCAGACAAATTTGAACATTTCTCCCTTTACGAGCTACCTGATTTCGAATCTGATGCCTATTTGGACATTTATAGACGAGATAACAGTTTCCTTGATGATCTATTCGGAAAATTTTTCATTCCTGAATTACCTGGAGCAAGGTCAGAACCAGTTGCTCCAAACCCGAGTGGATGAACGCAAGGATGCTCTCGGGAGCCTATTCAACATTATTGATATCGCAGCAGAAATTGAAAATTGTCGTTTGGTTGCTAACAAACTCACAAAGTACATAAGTGATGCAACTCGTAAGGAAAGGGAAAACTCACTCGAAGCCGAGTACACGGCTTTACGAGAAATGGCCCAGGCTGATGTCGGAGTTATTGAATATAAAATGTACTAGCTCAAACATGATCTGACAGTTATCCGCTTGTCACGCAGTGTCTGTCAGATTAGATTTGGTTCACATTCTTCGATTTCCAAACCGCCTTACCCTCAAGCAAGGTCTGCATTGGCGTTCTGCCGCAGCACATCTTGCCTTGATGAGTTCGTTCATTGTTATAAAAATCCAGCCATACGTCCAGATCTTTCTGCAGAGAATCCAGATCACTGTAGAGCGTTTTTCTAAATGTGATCTGATAGAACTCCTGCAGAATCGTTTTATGGAAGCGCTCACAAATGCCATTGGTCTGTGGCGACATGGCCTTGGTTTTTGTGTGATCGATGTCATTGACTGCCAAGTACAGCTGATAGTCGTGATGATC
>NZ_JBQEAU010000119.1:0-14071 GCF_052108595.1 Advenella sp. | reverse complement strand
GCACCTGCTCTGCTGCCGCATTCATAATTTCACCCTGAGCTGATTATCGATGCCGTCG
The DNA here is from genome assembly GCF_052108595.1 of Advenella sp. Taxonomy (NCBI): domain Bacteria; kingdom Pseudomonadati; phylum Pseudomonadota; class Betaproteobacteria; order Burkholderiales; family Alcaligenaceae; genus Advenella; species Advenella sp. The sequence goes on along the minus strand of NZ_JBQEAU010000119.1, from coordinate 14,013 downwards.
CCCAGCAGGGAAAACGTCACGCCGATATAAATGATCATGATGCCGGGAAACACAGAAATCCACCACGCATCGAATATGTAGTTGCGGCCTTCGGCAATCATGACGCCCAGCTCCGGTGTGGGCGGCTGGATCCCCAGGCCCAGAAACCCCAGGGAGGTTACCGCCAGAATCGTCAGGACAACATCGGCCATCATGAACACAATAGCAGGCGTAATAACATTGGGAAGAATGTGCAGGAACAGTATTCGCAAGTGGCTGTATCCCATTACCCTGGCCGACTGAACATATTCTGTGGTCTTGACCAGCAGCACTTCGCCGCGCACAATCCGCGCAAAAGAAATCCAGACTACCAGCGTAAAGGCCAGGTACATGTTCTGAGTACTAGGGCCAAGCGAGCCGACAATCGCGATAACCAGCACATAAAACGGGAAAGCCCACACAATATCTACAATGCGCATGATCAGCGTATCAAACCAGCCGCCAACATAGCCTGAAACCAGCCCGATCAGCGAGCCAGTCACAAATGGAATTAACACGCAAACCGCAACAATCTCAAGATCTGTCTTGAGCGCTTCAATTGCCCGCCAAAACACCGGCCGACCCAAGTCGTCGGTGCCGAACAGATATTGCAATGTCGGGCCCTGCAGGCTGCTATCAAAATTGATTTCAGACGTGTCAATCTTGAATACCGCTGGAACCACGTAAGTGACCAGGATCAGGAAAATGAACAGGGCAAGACCGGCCCACAAAGAATAATTCTGCGCCAGCCTGCTACTGCGCCAGCCACTCAATATTGCGTTCATGATAGTTCCACCCTTGGGTCGGCCGCGACATAAGCCAGATCTGCCGCCAGGTTGATCAGAACTACCAGTACTGCAAAGGTCACCGTCAGCCCCTGCACCATGGGATAATCCCGTGCAGCAATGGACGAAACCATCAGCCCGCCCAGGCCCGGCAGCGCAAACACGGCTTCAATCACAACTGTGCCGCCGATCACCCAACTGGTATGCACTCCGAGCACCGAGATTGTCGAGAGCAGCGAGTTGCGAAAGACATGACGCCGCAAAATCTGCATGCGGCTCATGCCTTTGGCGTAGGCAGTATCAATGTAGTCGGCATTGAGAACCGCAATAATCGAACTTCTGAGGGAGCGAACCGTTAGCGCCGCCGTACTCAATGCAATCACCAAGGCAGGGAGAAACAGCGAGTGCAAAAGACCAGAAAATCCACTATTTAAGCCCGACACCGGAAAGATCGGGATATAGACCGAGAATACCAGCACAAGCAAAATGCCAAGCCAGAAGGCCGGCATAGACATAAAGCAAATGAACAAAAACTTGATCAGGTTGTCGGTCGGCGAGTTCTTGCGCAGCGCAGCCAGGAAAGCCAGTGGTATGGTCAACACAATCGCAATAACGGTGCTATAGCCGACCAGCGCGAGCGTGACCCACAGACGCTCAAAAATCAATGGTCCCACAGATGACTTGAAAGCGATAGACGTGCCAAAATCGCCCTTCAGGCAATTGACCAAAAACTGAAAATACTGGATTATCAACGGCTTATCCAGACCGAGCTGCCGTTGCAATTGCGCTATATCTTCGGCGGTGCCACGGCTACCCAGCAACAGCGTTGCCGGGTCTCCGGGCATCACCCGCAAAAGCAGAAAAGCCAGGATGGTGATGCCCAGCAACACCGGGATTAACTGCACCAACCGCAAGACAATAAAACGCAAAATCACAAGCCACTCCTGTTCAATCTTGGAATCGTTTTGCTTACTCTACCCGGACCTGTTCAGCCCTGGGTTCGTATTGCTTACTCTACCGGGATCTGCTCACCCTAGATTTGTTTCGCTTACTTCACCCGGACCTCTTCAAGCCGGTAGTTTGATGTGGGAAGCACCTGGAACCCTTCGACATTAGAACGGTAGGCGTAAGGCACACCCTGGTGGTACAGGAAAATGAACGGCACTTCTTTATTAATGATCGCCTCGATCTCCTGGAACATGCGTCCGCGTTCGGCGCCTTCAGGGGTCTGGCGCTCTTGCGCATATAATTCGTTGACCCGATCGCTTTTCCAGTTCGTATGCATGGCATTGGCCCGCTCGGGATTGACGGCGGTAAAGCCGATCAATTGGTCAGGGTCAATCGTATCGCTGGTCGTATAGGCAAGCGACATTTCATAATTGCCGGCTTTGGTCGTCGTAAACTGAGAACCGCTCTCGATGGTTTGCAGCTGAATCGTCACGCCGATCTTGCTCAGGGCATTCTGGATCACCTGTCCCACCTGCCGCGAAGTAACGTTGCCCGATGGTACAAGCAGCGTCGCCTTGAAACCATCAGCCAGCCCGGCTTCAGCAAGCAATTGCTTAGCTTTGGCCACATCATAGGGGTACGGCTGGATATCAGTATTGTGATGCGCCATGATGGGCAAAGAGGACGAAGCCGGCTCGCCATTTCCCTTCAATACCCCCTGAATAATCGTTTGCTTATTGACCGCGTAGTTCAAGGCCTGGCGAACACGAATGTCATCAAATGGCTTTTTGCTGGTATTGAGCTGCACCAGGTCGGTGCGAAACACCTTGGCCACGGCTGTCTTGATATTGGGGTCGTTCTGCAGCATGGCCACCTGGTTAAAGGGAATATCCATGGCTGCATCCAGCTCGTTGGCTTTCAGTTTCAGAATGCGCGCATTATCGTCGCCGATAATTTCCAGGGTGGCGTGCTCCACAGCGGGCTTGCCCTCTTGCCAGTAGTTCGGGTTTTTATCCAGGGAAACGCGTTGCCCCTTGTCCCAGGCCTTGAGCGAGAAAGGCCCGCTGCCGACGGGGGCCTTGAAAAAATCCTCGCCCTTGCTCTGCAGTAGCGCTGCGGGCAATATGGATGCGGAAAACAACGCCAGGTTATTTAGCATCGGCGTAAAAGGCGCATCCAGACTCAATTTTACTGTTCTGTCGTCAACTTTTTCATAGCCGGTAATGGGCTTGAAAAATCGGGCCCAGCCGGATGTTTCTCCGGCAGCCCGCTTCAGGGAAAAAATCACATCGTCGGCCGTTACCGCCTGGCCATCACTGAATTTGGCGTTTTCCCGCAAATGAAATGTGTAGGTTTTGCCATCCGGACTGATTTCCCACTGGTCGGCCAGACCGGCCACTATTTCTGTACCATCGGCAGAGGGCCGCACCAGTTGATCGTAAATCAGCAATTGCGTCCAGATAGACGGGTTGTCGCTAGAGGCAATCGGATCGAGCGTGAGCAGATCCTTTGACAGGCCCAGGCGGAACTGGTCCGCCGCAGCGTGGGCGACATTCATCGCACAGGCAAAGACAATGCCCATTTTCAATAGGGAACGAAATCTGATCATAACGGCTCTCCGGGTGACACACCTAAAAATGGCAAATAGGGAAGATGCTGCTCTTTGCAGGCTATTGTGCAGGCAATAGCAATAGCATGCAAAGGAAAAAAGTTATATCATCCATGAATAAAACTCATACCCTGGAGCGCAGGTGAAACTCAGACATATCGAAATTTTTCATGCCATACGCACCACTGGCTCGGTCAGCCGGGCGGCTCGCCTGTTGAATATTTCACAATCCGCAGTCAGCAAAACCCTGGGGCATGCTGAGCTACAGCTGGGTTTCCAGCTTTTTGAACGGGTAAAGGGTCGGCTCAAACTGACGCCAGAGGCGCAGTCGCTCGCCCCCGATATTGAAAAAATGATGCATCTGCTGGAGCATATCCGGTCATTGGCGACCAATATTCACCAGCATCCGGCAGGCTCGCTCAAACTGGGCTGCCTGCCCAGCCTTGGCCTGCACCTGATGCCGCGAGCCGTGTCGCTTATTCGGCAAAGATATCCGGATATCAACATTGAAATAACCACGGGACATGAATCGGAGCTGATCCGCAAGTTGCGTTCACGCGAAATCAATATCGCGTTCACTTTCAAGCCGAACGACTATCCGGACTGCATGGTCTCCACCATTGCGAAAGTGAACATGGTGCTTGCCGGTCCGCAGAGCGGGCACATAAAAGACCCGCGCCAGGTCGATTTCAGCAAATTGATCACCTACTCTGAGGGTGATCCGGTGACGCGCATCATAGAATCCATGGCTGTCCCCAATCAATTTACCAATCAAGTCAAGGTCGAAACGTATTACGTAGCTGCCGCCATCGCTGAGTATGAAGATCGGCTTGCGATTGTCGATGAATTTACGGCAAAGTTCGTCCTGGAGGATCAATCCCGATACATTCATTTTGACCCGCCCATCACGCTCGAGCTGGTCGCCATCTACCGCGAACAGGGGCCGCCTAGCACTCTGGAAAAACAGTTTATCGGCGGCGTGCGTCGTCTGGTCAGGCACGAGCACGCATACGGGCAGCAAACGCGTTAATAAAACAGAACCCAATAACAAGAAAATGCAATAACAAGAAAAGTTCCGGCACGCCGGGCAACGCTTTTTGGCAAATGATTTGCTATAGCGCCATTTTCCAACAGACCCAGGTAAATCTGCATGTGTTTTGGCGGGTTGACTCACGCATTTTGCATGAATGGCAATCGGGTAACCCTTCATTTATACTGGTCGGCGACGGGCGCTATCGCGCCAACTGTAGCCAGGCATATCGCGGGGCTTAAAGAGTATCCCGTTGTGAATATTTTCCAGGGTGGCAAACATACCCAGAATTCGCACATTCTGCTTTGCCCAAAGTCGAAGTCGACAAGCTGGCATGTCGCAGGTCAATGTCTGGCGGCAAAGGATATTGATCTTCGCAATATGTTAGCCGGTGATTAGACCTGCCCGTCTACATAAAACCACCGTCCGTCTTCCCGCACAAACCGGCTGATCTCATGTTGTCGGCTTGCGCGCCCGTTCTGGCGGAATCGGGCGACAAACTCTACCGTGGCATGATCATTGTCCTGCAGCATATGGCGCCGTACATCCAGTCCCAGCCATTTTGTCCCCGGCGCATTCGGTTCCAGCGAGGCTGGCCGGGTGCTGCTGTGCCAGGTATCGAGCAGATAATCGAGCTCGTCCAGCACAAAGGCGCTGTATCGACTGCGCATAAGGGTTTGCGCATCGGGCGCCAGAAGGCGAAGCGCGCCGTGGTGCCAGCGCTGGCAGCAGCTTTCATAGCTTGCTGAACTGCCGCAAGGACAAGGCGACTGTGCTGAAAACGATTGATGTTTCTTCACGACGAAATACCGGTTTGCAAATTGAATACTGGAGTATAAACGCGGCATGCTACCTTTTCCGTTGACCCGGCTTGATATCCAGCAGCAACCCAATCCAGCAGATTATGTTCCCGCTTTTACCGGTATGACGACTTTCATATAAATTACTCCAGAATTCATACGCTTTAAATAAGACTCATTATCACTTGAAATCTACAATCTTATATTCTTGCCGCGTCGGCAATGCGTATAGATTTGTAGGTGTCATTGATGAGAAAAATCCGATCTTCCTATTGTGAAGCCGCCTGGCCGGCGTTAGCGATTTGCGCGGCTTGGACATTACCGGTGCCGGCGCTGGCGCAGAGTGTGCCACCCTCCCATCAGCAACAGACCACGGAATTGGCCCCCATTACGGTAACGGCAGAAAAAACCAGCCGTCTGCTGGAACAGGTGCCCGCAAGTATTGCGGTCATCGACGGCCTGGACATCGAGCAGACAGGCATCCAGCGCATGGAGCAGCTAGAGGGCCGCATGCCCGGTCTTTCCTTTCAGCCCTTCGGTCAGTCGGGCCTGAACTCGCCGGTCATGCGCGGCGTAACCGCAAACTTTAATACTTCGTCTACGTCGGTATTGATGCTGGTCGATGGCGTGCCCACGTTGACGGCCCAGGGATTCGAAAACAGTTTTTTGGACCTGGATCGCATTGAGGTGCTGCGAGGCCCGCAATCGACCTTGTATGGACGCAATGCCGAGGCCGGTGTGGTATCCATTCACACCCAGCCCATGGACAATACTCCAAGAGCTGCGATATCCGGTGAATTTGGAAGCCGCGCCAAGCGTGCGGGCAGTTTTTCGCTAAGCCAGCCGATTACACAAGATACCCTGTATGGTTCCATTTCCGGTAGCTGGTCCAGCCAGCACGGCTTTATTAATAATTCCCATACGGGAAAAAAAGACGACAGGCGCGAACGCGGCAACCTGAACATCGGCCTGCGCTGGACGCCGACACCGGCCACCGACGTGGTCTTGCGTTATGCCCGGCAAGAGTTTCATGATGGTTCGGCCCTATGGGGCAGCCCCAGCGCCGAACGCAACGAAGTGGCATCTGGAACAGCGGGATGGAACAAATCTGTCGGCCAGACTTTCTCGCTGAGCGCCTCGCATCAATTTGCCTCTGGGCTTACGCTGCGCTCCATCACCGCCTATAACGACTATCGGGATCGCGTCCAGCAGGACACAGACTTCATGCCCATGGACGTTCTTCATGTTGGGCGTGATCATCACTTTCGCAATCTGTCGCAGGAACTGCGGATCGAAGGCAAGGCGGGCAAGGCAGACTGGCTGGTCGGCGTGTATGCGGACAAGCAGGACAATGACCTGGTCAATATTTCAAAAACGATGATGGGCAGCAGCCATCTGCAAGTCGGTCAAAAAGGCAGCTCGCTGGCCTTGTTTACGCATTGGAACGTCCCGCTTTCGGATGCGTGGACCGTATCGCTGGGAGGGCGCATTGAGCGCAACAACGTTTCAATTGCCCCTGACGACAAGCAGAAAATGAGCGAGGGCTGGACACATTTCTCTCCCAAGCTGGCATTGCAGTATCAGATGACGCCAGACCACCAATGGTATATCAGCGTTGCCAAGGGGATACGTACCGGCGGCTTTAATGTGGTGTCTCCTGCGGCCAACTTTATGCCGTACAGTCCGGAGAAAACCCTCTCGTACGAGACCGGGCTCAAGGGTTCGTTCGATAACCGCCGCGGACGCTATTCAATCGCAGCCTATTACATGACCGTGCGTGACATGCAGGTGATGCAAATGCCCACTGCCGGCATGATGTATATCACCAGCGCTGCCGCTGCAAACGCCAAAGGGATTGAGCTGGATTTTGACTACATGCTGGCACCGGGTTGGCGCGTCAATGCGGGCCTGGCCTGGAATCACACCCGCTTTGAACGCTTTCAGGATGGCATGGCCGATTATTCGGGCAAACGTAATCCCTTTGCACCTGACCTGAGCGGCCATGCCGGCGTACGCTATACCTCTTCAAAAGGCTGGTACGCGCAGGCGCAAGTTGTGGGCACCGGCAAAGTGTATTTGGATGCAGCCAATAAATACAAGCGCAATGGCTACGGACTGATCAATCTGACGGCCGGCTATGCCGGCAAGAATTGGGAAGTGGCAGCCTACGTCAACAATGCCGCCAATAAAAAGTATGACGCCGTTGGTTATCAGAATGGCTTTGTGACCGTATACAGTCCGCCGCGCGAAGTGGGCATGCGCCTGACGTGGCGTCTTTAAGGAACAATGATGGATTTGGTAAATACACACGCGCTCCAGCCTTTCTGGAGCATGGCCGCCGCACCCGTACAGGTTAGCGCGCTGGAACTGGCTTTGGACAACAAGCTGTTCGATTACCTTGTGCAGGACGCCACTGCAAAGCAGGTGGCCAGCAAACTGGCCATGCAGCCCGGCCCTGTTTCCGTCTGGCTTGACCTGCTATGGAGTATGGAACTACTGGCTCGCAACTTGCCCCCGGGCTCGCCAGGCGACTCAGGCGCGGCTACGCACTATCAATGCACCAGTCTGGCAAAGCGCTACCTGGTTTCGTCCTCGCCCGAGAACTGCGCTGCCGCCTTGAGTTATCGCCTACGCATCTTGCGCCACGCGGGTACGCAATTTGAGGACTTCGTTCGTTCGGGGCGCAGCGAACGTACCATACCGGGCGGCGAGGCAACTCACACCAACTGGGCAAAAGCGGCGGAACAACAAATCAGCCAGGAACAGCGGGCCGTCAGCGTGCCCTCGATTCTTGACCGTCTGCCACCGGCGTCTTCACTTGTCCAGCAGGGCAGGTTTCTGGACCTGGGCGGCGGCCCCGGCCATATTGCAATTGCGCTGGCCCACCACCTGCCACAATGGACGGGAACCGTCTGTGATCTGCCGGCCACGGCTACCGTCGCTCAGGGTTCGATTGACAACGCCGGCCTGGCCGACCGCATCAATGTGCGGTCAGCAGATCTGGAACATGACGACATCGGGACCGGCTACGATCTGATTTGGTGTTCCTGCGTCCTGCACTTTCTGCAGGACCCTAAGGCCGCGCTTAGCAAAATATGCCAGGGGCTGCGTCGCGGCGGCGTGCTCTACATTGCGCATGCCGAAGTGCCCTCGCAGGCGCGCGACGCATCTCGAATACTGCCCTTTTATGCGTCAATGATGTTGCGCGGTCGCTTTGTTCCTGCCACCGGCCAGATGCACGACATGCTGGTCGCCACCGGCTTTTCACAGATCCGGTCACTCGGACCGATCGCGTTCCCCATGACGCCGGTCTGGCTTTACACAGGAATCAAACCATGAATACCACGGCAAGCACGCCTAACCAGCATCAACCAAACGAACCGGCAGTGATCCGGGCCGAATCCGGATATTGGCCGCTTCAATTGTTGCTCGGCTGGATTAACCTGACCCTGACTGCACCGGTAGTCTATCTGTATATCGGCCTTCCGTTGGTGCTACGCCAACATGGCTGGTCCGGAACAGACATCGGCCTATTGCAATTGGCCGGCCTGCCGGCGATTCTCAAGTTCCTTCTGGCCGCTCCCGTTGACCGCTACCCCCTGGGGCGCGCCGGTTACAGAAACTGGAGTATCGTGTTGTCAGTCGTTTACGCAGCATTGCTTCTGTTCTTTTCGCGCACCAGCCTGCAGGAGTCGCCCTGGTCTTTTCTCTTCACACTGGCGCTCAGCATTAATTTATTGGGAACCTGGACGGATGTCCCGATCAACGCCCTGGCGATTCGCTATTTGCCCGAATCGCAACGCATGCGGGCAGGCGCAATCCGGTCCGCAGCAACATCGCTGGGCGCTATTGTCGGCGGCGGATTAATGCTGCTGTTATACACCCGCTTTGGCTGGGCCGCACCGTTTCAGGTCATGGCCCTGGCCTTGCTATCGGGCTGCGTTCTGCTGGCGTTCATGCAGCGCAAGCCCTTGCCCGGCGTCTCCAGTGAGCCAGTGCAGACCGGCATCAACTGGCGTCTGTGGAAAGCGTACTTTACGATAGCCGGACACGGCAAATGGGCAATACTCATGCTGTTTTATTTTCCCTTTGTGGGCAGCGCCTGGGTCTATATGAAACCGCTACTGCTGGATAGCGGACTGTCCACCGAGAGGATTGCCATGATCGTTGGCATTCTGGGTGGCGTACTCGCGGCGCTGGCCAGCCTGGTGGTGGCGCGCATGACAAAGCACTACGGTATTGGCCAGATGTTATCCGGTGTTGCCTGGCTGAACGTGCTGGCCCTGGCCATGTTACTGATGTTTGTTCTGGCCGGGGCATCCGCTACCATACTGATTGCCATGGCGATCCTGCTTGCTATTGCCGTTGGAGCAGCATCGGGCCTGGTGTTTGGCGTCATGATGTATTTCGTTCGTCCAGCGCTGGTGGCGCTCGATTATGGAATACAGTCAAGCCTGTTTATCCTGACCCGCACGCTCATGCCTGCAGTAGCCGGCGTGCTGATGGATCGTACCGGTTATGCCGGCATGATGGGCTTTCTGGTTTCCGGCGCGCTGATCATCGCCTGGGCCACGATATCATGGCATCAATCGCTGACGGCCGCCATGACCGCTTCAAGCAGGAAATAAAGGGCGCAAGGCGTCTCTACGATTGAGGCTGCTTGCGCATCGACTTTATACAGGTGACCGGCAAAAATGCCATTTTCTCCAACCATGCAGCTCACCAGGTTGGCCCGTTCTTGCTGCGCCGCTTCGCGCAGCCACGGCTGCCCGGACATCTGCCGGGACATCTGTTCCAGCGCAACGCAGGCAATCGCCGATGCGCAAGGATCAAACTCGCTGGCGCCGGCCGCGGCCGACGGCAAAGGCCAAGGCCGGCTACTCTCTGCCGGCTGATTCTGCTGGCTGCGGACCTGCCTCCACCACTGGCAGGCAAGCAGGGCCGCAGCCTGATAATCGTCTCCATAGCACCTGACGGCTTGCGCCAAGCCAAGCATGGCCCACGCCTGTCCGCGGGCTGACCATATCAATGATGCATGACGATTCTCGTGCGCAACACCGGGCATCACTTGAGTGGCCCATCGGCCATCGGCGTCAGCCAATTGTGCCACACACGTATCCAAGTGCTGTCTGCCCAGGGTCATGTCTAGCGGATCTCCGTGAAGATGGGTCAGCAACAGCAAGGAGGCGAGCGAATCGACATTCAAAATACGATCGCCTTCAGGGCCACCTCCCATGTCTTGTCCGAGCGGATACATTTTCTGCTGATGATCATAACTATTACGCAATCGCGCGCATGCCGCACTGGACAGCGCGTGCCACGCCGAATCGCTATCATACTGATTGGCCACGCCCGCCCCATACCAAAAGACAAAGCTTCTATTTATGCTGGCTTGCGGCAGAACCGGTTCAAGCCGGCGGCTCCATTGGCGGGCCGTATCAATGGACGTTGCCGTTCTCTCAACGGCCGCCCGTTTCCACCAGAGCGCCGCCCAGAATCCGCCCAGCCAGGACCCTCGTCTAGATAACTTCCAAGGCTGGTCACGTGCCTTGCGGTATAGCGGAAACTGCGAATCACACGCCTGGGCAATACGGTCCATATGCCGGAAAATATCATGCACTAACGGGTTTTGCGGCGCCTCGCCGACCCGCGCGTCATGTGCATCATGTACGTCATGTGCTGCCATGGGATCGGATCCGGTAAAGCATCAAGGAAAAGGCGGCGCCAGCCAGGGTCGTGCCTATCAGTAAGAACCAGGCGATTCCAAACCCCTGGGGCTGGGATAATAAAACGCCAAATAATGGAGGTCCCACCGCAAACCCGCCGAAAAATCCCACAGACAACATACCGGCAGCGGTAGCCGTCTTGCCGAACCGCTCGTCGCGCAACAGCATGCTCATGGCAATCGCATTGGTGGCCGCCACTGTCAACCCCATGCCGGTTATGCCGATCCATAAAGGAAAGTGTCGGGTTGGGGTAGCTAGTGTCGTGACATAGACGGCCAAGCAGGCAAGAATAAAAAGCATGACCATCAACTGCGTCTCGTCGCGCAGTCGGCTGCCCAGGGGAGTTAGCGCGATCCGCGACACGATGCCCATAACGCCGAAGACGCTGATCATAGCACCTGTCATTTGGGCCGACATACCCAGCTGTGATGCATAGACGCCGAAAAAAGTGATGAAGGACGATAACGTCAGGCCGGCGCATAACTGCACGAGCATCAGCAATCCCAGCAACACATTGGGACGCGGCAGCGCAAGGGCCCGGCCGCCAGCAAGCGGTTGAGCGCTGGCCATTCCCGCTGGCAACCGTCGACTTACCAGGAAAAACATGACCAGCGCCAGTGGGACCCATAACGCCAGCGCCCCTCGCCAGCCTAACCATTGCGCGAAAAACGGCAGCAAGATACCGGCCACAAGCGCAGAAATTTGCACGCCCGACTGTTTGATTCCAACCATGGCTGGCTTTTTCGGGGCAGGCACCAGTTTTGCGATCGCCATATTGGTTGCCGGATTCGCCAGAGATTGCGCGGCGCCACACAGCAACATGGCCAGGATCAATCCGACGAATCCAGGCAACACAGCCATGAGAAAAAAAGACAGCGCGACCAGCCCGAACAACCCCATCAGTCCCGATCTCATGCCAAGTCGCTGTACTGCCTGGCCTGACCACGGAGAAACAACGGCCGCCACACCGAAGGAAGCGGTGGTCAGCCAGGCAAGCTGTCCGCGCGATATGCCCAGTTCCTGGATCAATTGCGGGCCGAGCACACCGATACCGTAAAATATCATCATCGGCATCCCCATTGCCAGGGTCAGCAGGCTGCCGACCGCCAGCGCAGACTGAACGGGATATCGGGCTTCATCCATGATTGCTTGCTCTGTTTACGACTGAGGGATAATCACTGTCAAATAGCTCAGGGTTGCGACTGTTGGCAAGAAGCGCGCGCCCCACGGAGCTGACCAGCGCATCGTCTGTTCCGTCTAGAATGTGGGTCGTCCTGGCATTGCGATACAGGCTGGACAAGGGTGTCCCGTCGCTCAATCCCTCTGCCCCCATGATCTGGATGGCATTATCGGTCGCCACGCTCAAGGCATCGGAAGCGGCCAGTTTGGCAATATTGACTTCTATGGAATTGGCCTGCCGGTCATCGAATTTGCGGGCTGCGTCTCGCAGTAACGCACGGGCCGTGGCAATATGCCGATACACATTGCATACTCGGGCCCGAACCAGTTGTTTTTCCACTAATCGGGCCTGAACGCCCCGTTCCGAATGGATACGTTCGCACATCAGCTCAAAACTGCGCTGCGCCATACCCAGCCACTGACTGGCTCGCAGTATCCTGCCCAGTCCGAGCCTTTGCTGCATCAGCTTGATGCCTTGCCCGGGCACGCCCAGCACATGATCCGACGGGACAACAACATTGGTAAAGGACAACTCGCCCTGCCCCTGCATGCGTCCCAGCACAGGAAGTTCGCGCAGCACCTCGAAACCGGGTGCGTCGGCAGGCACAATCAGCATCGAGAGCCCCTGTTCCACCGGTTTGTCTGACGTACGCGCCACTACGGTAATGAAATCGGCGTGCAGGGAGCGGCACACAAACCATTTTTTGCCAGTCAACACCCAGTGGCTATCCTGCCACCTTGCACGCGTCTGCATAGTATCGGGTATTGAGCCGATACTGTCCGGCTCGCTCATGGCGTAACTGCAGACGGCACGCCCCTTTACCAACGGATCAAAGTAGCGCGCGCGTACGACCGGGCTGCCATGCCAGAACAGCATGTGAGCATCAAGCGTGGCATCCGCGCCCATAATGGCCGGCCCGAATTCGGAGCGGCCCTCCTGCTCGGCGATAGGCAGATAATCGCTCAATCGGTTGACAATACCGCCATGTCCCTTCGGATAAAAACTGCCAAACAGCCCTGCCTGGCGTGCCTGTGCAGACAACGCGGCAGCGATTTGCCTGGCATTGTCGTCGCCGGCAAGCAAGGCGGTTTCTTTGGGAATGATTTGCGTATCAACAAATTGCTTTACACGCTGACAAAGGTAAGTCACCGGATTATCCAGGGGTTCGGTAACGGCATTCATTATGCAGACAGCCTTTGAGGATTGACCATGGCCGCAGCATCCTCGGCCAAGGCACGCTTATCGATTTTTCCGGCAGGCGTCAGCGGCAGGCTTCGATAGAACCTGAGATATTCGGGTAGTTTATTGATTTCCAGGCCCTGTTCGCGCAAGTAATTGGTGATCTCGGTAAGCGAGAAACGATCAGCCTGGGGCCGCAGCGTCACGCATAGACATACCCGCTGGCCCAAATCGAAATCGGGAACCGGCACGCAAGCGACCGTTACGACATCCGGATGGCGAGTCACCAGCCCCTCTATCTGGACCGGACTGATATTGGCGCCGCCACGGATAATGATGTCCTTCTTGCGGCCGGCCAGCACCAGATGCCCCTGCGGGTTGATATAGCCCAGGTCACCTGTTTTGACCCAACCTTCCTGGTCGCGATATGTCTGATCCAGCTCTGGTGCATTGACATATTGCATGGGGCTGACGGGCCCCCGGGCGTAAATTTCACCAATCTGGCCGCGGGCAAGTTCGACACCGTTATCATCAACGATCCGTATTTCGCAAACGGAAGGGTTGGGGGTTCCAACACTATTGAACGCCACTTCTATCGAATCGCTCAGCGTATTATGGCAATTGACGCCATCGGCCGATCCGTAGAGACTGATAAAACCGCAGTCAAAGGCTTTGCTGCAACGTCTGACGGTCGTCTCGTCAATCACGGAGCCGCCCACGATCAGCCCCTTGAGGCTG
>NZ_JBQEAU010000118.1:0-14219 GCF_052108595.1 Advenella sp. | reverse complement strand
CTGGCGCTGGGCGGTGATCTGCCCGGCTACGAAGAGGCTACCCGGGCGCTGTTTGCTGATGATATGGCTGCGCTGAAAACGCACGTTGCCGGTTGGCCAGACGATGTGCGCACGCATGCGCTGATGCTGGCCACTGGCGACTGAGGGCGGCCATGATGTCCGATTGCGCCGCCCGGCTTTCGGTACCGTGCGCGACTCATTGCAGCGTAGCGGCTTTGCTGCCGGCTGCGATTGACGGGCGCGGCGGCACCGCAGTTCCTGAGCGAGGCAGGCCGCGGTGCAGGTGGGATGCCCGATTTACACCACAATCACGACGCCAGGGCCGGCGTTACTTCAGACGTGCGAGTCAGAAACTCGTCAAGGACGAGGCCTGTATGGGACACGGATTTTTTCGCAATAATGTCCTGCACCGATCCGACGGCGACAACCTGTCCACCGCCGTTGCCGCCTTCGGGTCCCATGTCGACAATCCAGTCGGCCTCGGCCATGATGTCCAGGTTGTGCTCAATGACTACGACCGTATTGCCTGCTTCAACCAGCCGGTGCAGTACAACAATCAACTTCTCGACATCGGCCATGGATAGCCCGACGGTGGGCTCATCCAGCACGTACAATGTGTGTGGCCGGCTTGAGGCCCTGCCGGTTTTGATGACGCCTTCGTCGAGCCGCGCCTTCACCAGTTCCGATACCAGTTTGATCCGTTGGGCTTCGCCGCCGGACAGGGTGGGCGAAGGCTGACCCAGTGTGAGGTAGCCCAAACCGACATCTTGCAGCAGTTGCAGTGCGCGCTTGACCCGTGGATGAGCAGCGAAATAGGGGATGGCGTCATCAACTTCCATCTTCAGCACTTGGCCCACATTCTTTTCGCGCAAGCGGATGGCCAGCGTATCCGGACTGAAGCGGTTGCCATTGCACGCCTCGCACGGGACTTTGATGTCGGGCAAAAAGCTCATTTCAATGGTGCGCATACCCTGGCCCTCGCAAATCGGGCAGCGCCCGTCGCCAGTATTGAACGAGAAGCGGGAGGAGCTCCAGCCGCGAATCTTTGCATCGCGGGTTTCCGCAAACTGACGTCGTACATCGTCCCAGAAGCCTATATAGGTTGCCGGGCACGAACGTGGCGTTTTACCGATAGGCGTCTGGTCCACCTCAAGTACGCGGTCCAGGCTTTCCCAGCCGGTGATATCGTCGCAGCCACGCCATGGCGTCGGTGTTTTGGTACCGATCACGCCCTTGAGATTATCCAGCATAACGTCGCGCGCCAGCGAGGATTTACCGGAGCCGGATACACCGGTAATCACACTGAGGCGGCCCTTGGGGATGCGGACATTCACGTGTTGCAGATTATGCAAATGGGCGCGATGGATCTCAATATAATCGGTATTGGCATCGGTGGGCTGGCCGGGTCTTAATGGATGCACCATGGGGTGCGCCAGGTAGCGGCCCGTGAGTGAGTCCGGGTTATTGATGATATCTTCGTAGGTACCCTGGGCCACCACGGTGCCGCCACGCACGCCGGCGCCGGGTCCCATATCGATAATATGTTCGGCGCGGCGAATGGTGTCATCGTCGTGCTCCACCACCACCAGCGTATTGCCATTGCCTTCCAGCCGTGACAGCGCATTGAGCAGAATTCGGTTATCGCGTGGATGCAGGCCGATTGTCGGCTCGTCCAGAATGTAGCATACGCCCTGAAGGTTCGAGCCCAGCTGGGCGGCCAGGCGGATGCGCTGCGCTTCACCGCCGGACAGCGTCGGTGCCGACCGATCCAGGCCCAGGTAGCCCAGCCCGACCTCCTCCATGAAGGACAGACGACTTTTTATTTCATTCAGGATATCGCGGGCAATCTCGGCATCGCGACCTTTCAGAATCAAGCCGGCAAAAAAGGTATGCGCTTCGCTCACTGGCAGCGCCGCCAGATCGGCAATACTGCGGTCTTTCCAGCGCACGGCCAGGGCGTTGCGATTCAGGCGCTGCCCGTGGCAGGCCGGGCAGGCCTGAAGTTCGTGTTCTTCGTCGCCGGACAGATTTTTCCAGGCATCTTCTTCACCGCTTTGTTCTTCATTGAACCCGCTCAGTTTGACGCCAGTCCCGAAGCAGGAGTTGCACCAGCCATGCTTGGAGTTATAGGAAAACAGACGAGGATCGGGTTCGGGGAAACTTATTCCGCAGCTTGGGCAGGCGCGTTTGGTGGAAAAGTGCTGCTGCTCCAGTTCACTGGCGTGCAACGGGTTTGTCGGATCCAGGTCCAGAATGATGCTCATGGTGCCGTGGCCGGTTTCCAGTGCACTGTGCAGGGCCTGCTTCAGGCTGGACTCTGCTGCCGGGGCAATGACCAGATCGGCCACCGGCAATTCGATCGTGTGTTCCTTGTAGCGGTCCAGTCGCGGCCAGGGCTTGACCGGGATGAAGTCGCCGTCGACACGCAGATGGGTATGGCCTTTGCCTTCTGCCCATTTGGCCAGATCGGTGTAGTAACCCTTGCGAGCCGTAACCAGCGGGGCCAGAATGCCGATGTGCCGGCCCTTGCACGAGCTCATGATGCGGGCAAAAATTTGTTCCTGCGATTGCGGTTCCACTGGCACCTGGCAGTCAGGGCAATATTGTGTTCCCAGTTTGACGTAAAGCAGCCGCAGAAAATGGTGGGCTTCGGTCATGGTGCCGACCGTGGATTTTCGCCCACCACGACTGGTACGCTGTTCGATTGCCACGGTGGGCGGGATGCCGTAAATGGCGTCGACATCCGGCTTGCCGGCCGGTTGAACCACGGCGCGCGCATATGCGTTGAGTGATTCCAGATAGCGGCGTTGTCCTTCATTGAAGAGGATGTCGAAGGCCAGCGTTGATTTTCCTGACCCCGACACGCCGGTGATGACCGTAAAGGTGTTATGCGGAATATGAACGTTGACGCCTTTTAGATTGTGCTCCTTGGCGTTCAGGATGTCGATCTGCGAAGGCGTTTCGCGCCGTGCAACAGTCAGCCCCGTACTGCCTGCATAAGCCACCTGCGGCTCCTGCAGTGAAAGCGGCGCGCTGGCGATAATATTGGATTCGTATTCGCGCAAAGCCACACCAGTGTGCGACTGGGCAATGTCCATGACGGTGTCGGGCGTGCCTTCGGCGATAATCCGGCCACCGCCCACGCCGCCTTCAGGGCCGAGATCGATCAACCAGTCGGCGGCACGGATCACGTCCAGATTGTGTTCAATGACCAGCAGGGAATGGCCGGCGCCCAGCAGCTTGCGAAACGCGCCCATGAGCCTGGCGACATCATCGAAATGCAGGCCGGTGGTGGGTTCGTCAAACAGGAACAGGCTGCCTTTTTTGGCGACCTTTGCCGAGGAAATGCCGCTGCGCGCTGCTTCGGCCAGATGCCCGGCAAGTTTCAGGCGCTGCGCTTCGCCGCCCGACAGGGTAGGCACGGGCTGGCCGAGCTTGAGGTACTCCAGCCCCACGTCAATGAGCGGTGAAAGGCTGGTCTGTACGTCGCGCAGGCCTTTGAAAAATGTCAGCGCTTCGCTGACGGTCATGTTCAGCACTTCATCGATGGAGGCACTGTTGCCCAGATGTTCGACACGGATTTCCAGAATCTCTGGGCGGAAACGCTTTCCGTCGCAATCGGGACAGCGAATGTACACGTCGGACAGGAATTGCATTTCCACATGCTCGAAGCCGGTGCCGCCGCAAGTGGGGCAGCGCCCATCGCCGCTGTTGAAGCTGAAGGTGCCGGGCGTATAGCCGCGCTCACGGGCCGCCGGCGCTTGCGAGAACAGCTTGCGGATCGCATCGAAGGCGCCGACATAACTGGCCGGATTCGATCTGGCGGTTTTGCCGATCGGACTTTGATCGACCATGACGACGCCGGCGATTTGTTCGGCGCCAAGCAGACGGGTGAAGGGGCCGGGTGCTTCAGTCGGGCGACCGAAATGTTTGAGCAGCGCAGGGTAGAGCACATCCTGAACCAGGGTGGATTTGCCTGAACCCGAGACGCCGGTCAGGCAGACCAGGCGACCCAGCGGAAAGGCGGCGTCGATGCCCTGCAGGTTATTGGCGCTGACGCCTTCGATGATCAGCTTGGGGGTATTGGGTTGCACCGGCATCGGGCGTGGCGCTTCGACACGCAACTGGCCGCTTAAGTAGCGGCCGGTGAGCGAGCTGCCTTCGCGCAGGCGCTGCGGCGTGCCGTCAAAGACAATCTGACCTCCACGTTCGCCCGGCCCGGGGCCGATGTCCAGAATACGGTCGGCCGCAACCATGACCTGCGGATCATGCTCGACCACCACCAGCGTATTGCCGGCATCGCGCAGACGATGCAACACCTGGACAATCCGGTGCATGTCGCGCGGATGCAGGCCAATGGATGGTTCATCCAGGACAAATAGCGTGTTGACCAGGGAGGTGCCCAGTGCGGTGGTCAGGTTGATGCGCTGGACCTCGCCGCCAGACAGGGTGCGGCTTTGCCGGTCCAGGCTGAGGTAACCCAGGCCCACGTTGCACAGGAAGTCCAGCCGGCTGCGGATTTCCTGGAGCACCAGATCCATGGCGCTGTCCATGAATACGGAAAGCGCCAGCGTGGCAAAAAAATCGCGCACCTGTGTGATAGGCAGGCGCATCAGATCATGAATGCCAAGGCCATCCAGCGCGGTAAGCGCAGGGACGGACCACTTCGCATGCACCGGCATGAAACGGGTGTAGGTTCCCATGATGTCGTTACCGACCGGCGCATCGCCCAGTCGCCACAGCGTTGCGTCGGGTTTGAGACGCGAGCCATGGCAGGCCGGGCAGGGGGTGTAGCTACGGTATTTGGACAGCAGCACGCGCACATGCATCTTATAGGACTTGGTTTCGAGCCAGTCAAAAAAGCGCTGTACGCCATACCACTGATGCTTCCAGGCCGATGGGCCGCCTTTCCACTCGGGATCGCCATACAGCACCCAGTGCTGTTCTGCATCATTGAGCTGTTTCCATGGCGTGTCGGTGCGGATGCCTGCCTTTTTGGCGTATTGCATCATTTCGGTCTGACACTCATTGTAGCTGGGCGTCTGCCAGGGTTTAATGGCGCCATCCTGCAGTGTTTTGGTTTCGTCAGGAATAACCAGGCCGAAGTCGATACCCATGGCGCGGCCGAAGCCGCGGCAGGTTTCGCAGGCGCCCAGGGGGGAGTTGAAGGAAAAAGTGCTGGGCAGTGGCGACGAATAGGTAATATCGCAGTTGGCGCAGTGCAACTGTTCGCTGAACTTCCATGATTGCAGCGGATTGCTGTCATTGTCGACAGCGTACACCGTGCACATACCGGTCCCGTAGCGCAGGCAGGCTTCCAGCCCTTCGATGACCCGCGACTTTTCTGTGGTGGAAAAACGGAAGCGGTCCTGGACCACATGCAGGACACGGCTTATTTCCACTTTTTGCGACTTGCCGCGTCCTTTGGGCGTTACAGTTGCACTGCGTTCCTCTTCGGCATGAACTCGGGTATAGCCTTGTTGTTCAAGATACTGGCGGACTTCTTCCTCGCTGTAGTTGCCGGGAACGACCACAGGAAAGGTGAGGATCAGGCGCGGATCGCTCAACGCTGGCGTGGTCGTTGAGAGAAATTCATAAATAGTGTCCGGATTGTCCTTGCGCACTTCGGTCGAACATTGGCGGCAGTACAGCCTGGCTGCACGGGCAAACAGCAATTTGATGTGGTCGTTCAGTTCGGTCATGGTGCCGACCGAGCTGCGCGAATTGCGCACCGGATTGGTCTGATCGATGGCAATGGCGGGCAGAATGCCTTCAATGCGGTCGGCCTGGGGCTTGTCCATGCGGTCCAGAAATTGTCGCGCATAGGGGGAAAAAGTTTCTACGTACTTGCGCTGACCTTCTGCATAAAGCGTATCAAAGGCGAGCGAGCTTTTGCCTGAGCCTGATACCCCGGTAATCACCACGAATTCGCCGGTATTGAAAGCAACATCGAGATTTTTGAGATTGTTTTGTCTGGCGCCGAATATCCGGATCTGCGAACTCATGAGGTGCTCCGAAAGACCCCCTTTTCTGAGTGGGGTGCAATGAGGATGAAGGTGATTCTTACTGTATAAATAAACAGTTATAATATTGTCGCATAATAATTGATTTTTGACACGGCGCAGCACCAAAATTCGGCAGGCAGGTTCGGTGCTGTGAGCAGGTCAAGGCTGGAAGATGAGGCCGGCTTGGCAAATATAAAGCGTTGGCGGTATAAAGGGGTATAACGCTAGAGACAATAACCAGCGTCGATGATGCCGGGCGATCGGCGGCGCCGCAGGCAGGCAGAGCATCGGGCGTTGGCCCTCTGGCGCTGAAGAATCTGTCGTTGAGAATCTGTCGTTGAAAAATCTATCGCTGAGATCCTGTCACAGGGCCTGTCTGCCCGGTTTGTATTGTCCCTGCAATGGGATTACACTTTCGCACGCTGGCCCACATGGCCATTGACCACTGCTGGATGAACGTTACCATATGAAAACTGAACCGCTATTGCATTCAACCGAGCCCCTGGGGCTGACCATGGGCGATGCCGCGGGTATTGGCCCCGAACTGGTGGCCAGGCTGTTCAGCCAGGGACTGCCTGCCAGCACTGTTGTGTACGGAGATGCTGGTGCCATATCGCGGGCGGTCGCTCAATTGGGGCTGGCCCTGCCGGTGACCTCGCATGGCTCGGTGGCGCAGTGGCGGGCAACATGCCAAAACAGGGCAATTTCATCTGAAATACCGGTAATTAGCTGTACCGATCCTTTGCCGGAGGACCTGCCGCTGGGGCAGGTGAATCCGCAGGCCGGCCTGGCATCCTATCAATTTCTCATGAGCGCGATTACAGGTGCCATGGCCGGCGAGATTTCGGCAATTGTCACGGCGCCCATCAACAAGCTGTCGCTGAAAGCGGGCGGCGTTGATTTTCCCGGGCATACTGAAATCCTGGCGCATGCAGCGGGCGTACCGCGGGTTGCGATGATGCTGCTCAACGAGCAACTAAGGGTGATCCTGGTGACCATTCATGTGGCCTTGAGCGAGGTGCCTGCGCTTATTACATTCGAAAGCGAGCTGGATACCATCCGGCTGGCCGATCGCGCCTGCCGGATGGTGGGCCTGGGCTCGCCCCGCATTGCTGTGGCAGGACTCAATCCGCATGCAGGCGAGGGCGGGCGATTTGGCCATGAAGACGAAGCTGTCATCCGGCCGGCGATAGCGGTGGCTCGGGCCGAAGGCCTCGATGTGAGCGGGCCCTATCCGGGCGATACGATTTTCATGCGGGCACGCCGCGGTGAATTTGATATTGTCGTGGCGCAATATCATGACCAGGGCCTGATCCCGGTGAAGTATCTGGGCGTGGACAATGGCGTGAACGTGACGGTGGGCCTGCCGTTTATCCGCACCAGCGTGGACCATGGGACGGCTTACGATATTGCCGGCAAGGGGGTGGCGGATCCGTCATCGCTGCGTGTTGCGTGCGAACTTGCTTTGCAGATGCGCAACCCGAGTGTCTGATTTTCGCTCCGGCACCGTGTGTTACTGCAAGATTCGTGGATAAATGCCTGATTTAATGCTAGAATGCCTGATTACGTAAAATATTCTCGGAGAATCTCATGGCAGAAGTCAAACGCACTCGCCGCAACACGCTGGAGCGTCGTTGCCTGGGTAAAGCATTCAAGCGTCTTTTTGTGCGCTCACCCAAAGGCGTGTTCAAAATGCTGGAAAAAGTAAAGCGCGCATAATCGGCGCAGCGGGCAAGGGCTTCATTGCCGGCGACCGTGTATGAAGTGTCTTCCGTAGATGCCCTATGGGCGTTAATTGACAGGAAGAGGCTGCCAATAGCAGTATTGTATTGCGTCGTTTTTTCATTGTGTGAAATGGTAATGCGACGTATTGCTATATGGTATCCGATGGCGTCTTTTCGCTAAACGTCAGAGTTTGAAAAAGCCACTTGCGCAAGTGGCTTTTTTCTCGCCTGTTTGTCGGGGGCGGCGGCGCCTGGTCAAGTTTTGCAGGTATGTTGCGCTGATCCGATACGATCCGTTACTACGCAAGACAGCTTACTTTTTGCTACAAGTTGCACATCGTTTTCATCACTTTCTCTGCTATCGTAAACCAACAAAAATAAAATAATGATCGGATTGAATACGTAAAGCCATGACGCAAAATCTTTATTTTTTTACGGTGTTGACGCCTACCTACAACCGCGCTCATACCCTTGAGCGCGTCTACCAGTCGTTGTGCGAGCAGCAGTTCAAGGATTTTGAGTGGCTGGTTATCGACGACGGTTCGACCGACAATACCCGCAATAGAATAGAAACGTGGCAAGTCGATTCGCCATTTCCGATCCGGTATGTATGGCAACCCAATCAGCATAAAAAAACAGCATTCAATACCGGCGTCAAGGAAGCTTGGGGACGTCTGATTGTTGCGCTCGATAGCGATGATACGCTATTGCCCGATTCGCTGCAGTCCATGGCGGATGTATGGCGTAGCATTCCCGATGATTTGAAAAGCGGCTATATCGCGGTGACCGGGCTATGTGCGCGTCCTGACGGCAGTATCGTGGGTGACCGGTTTCCGGAGGACGTCATGGACATGACTTCACTTGATATGAATTTCAAATGTCATGTGAAGGGAGAGAAATTCGGCTGCCTGCAGACACAGGTGCTCAAGCATTTTCCATTTCCCGAAGATATCGACGGTTTTGTCCCAGAAAGCGTGGTCTGGCGGGCGATCGCGCGGGATGGCTATCTGACGCGCTTCGTCAACAAGGTGTTTCGCACCTATTACGAGAGTGCAGATTCGCTGAGTAATGAAGGCGCTGTGTCGGGTGAAAAGCATGCGCTGGGCATTCTGCTGCTGGCTCGCGATACGGTGGTCAATTGCCTGCCGTGGTTCCGCTTCCAGCCCGTGTCTTTTTTGCTGGCGGCGGCGCGATATACACGCTTTCGCATGCATCTGCAGCGAGCCGGCAAGCCCCTGCCGCCTGCTGTGGAATTGCAGGGGAATATGCCAAGATTGCTGGTCTCGCTGATGTATCCGGTGGGATGGGCGCTATATCTGCGGGATCGCCGCCGGCACGCGTAATTGGCCGGCGCCTGTGTTTGGCCAAATTGATCGTGATGCTGGCGCATGACGATCATCAGCGCTTACCGACAATTTATCTTCAACGTATATCTTCACAATGTGTACCCGCAGCGTTAATGCAGCGTGGGCGACGATGTGTTCTGGGGTGTAGCGGGCGGGTCTTCCTCTTCATCGTCGTCGTTTTCTTCGATTTCAAGTAATTCGCCGGGTTCCGGGTCCCGCATGCCGAACGGCAGCAGCTCTTCTATATCGTCTCCCCATTCCACTTCCTCGCCTTCAAAATCAATGCGCACGAAGCGTGCATTTTCGATATCGGTAATCTGGATGCCCCATAGAAATTCGCAGGCATAGACTTCTTCTTCGGGGTTTTCCAGGTCGCTGGATTCGCTGATTAGTCTGGCGCCGGGGCCGCCCATTTCAAGCGTGACAATATCGTCGGGGTTTTCATCTGCAATATCCAGCGGGACGCCGAAAGCGACCCATTCCATCCCGTCTTCGGTGGTATCGATTTCGGCGATAACTGGTTTGGCCAAATAGGCAGTAAGCGCATCTGCAGTTTTTTTCAGTAGCGCGATCTCGTGGTCGGTGAATGTGGGTTCAGGTACAAAACTCATGGCAGTGGTCCGATTTCTGGTCTTATTGTTATTGTAGCCGCCCTCGCGCGGCACGCATCATGTTTATTTCATACAATGGTTATTTGAATTTTTTGCAAGCAAAATTAACTATGGCCCAGTACGTTTATACGATGAATCGTGTCGGCAAAATCGTGCCCCCGAAGCGGCAGATTCTGCGCGACATTTCGCTGTCTTTTTTTCCGGGCGCCAAAATCGGCGTTCTTGGTCTGAATGGATCCGGTAAATCCACGCTGTTGAAAATCATGGCTGGGATAGACCAGGATATTGAAGGCGAAGCCACGCCCATGCCCGGTCTGAAAATAGGGTATCTGCCGCAGGAGCCGCAGCTGGATCCGGAACATACCGTGAGACAATCGGTGGAAGCCGGCCTGGGTGAAGTGTTTGCGGCACGCCAGCGGCTGGAAGAGGTGTATGCCGAGTATGCTGAGCCCGATGCGGATTTTGACAAGCTCGCAGCCGAACAGGCTGAGCTCGAAGCGGTGATTGCCGCCGCCGCATCCAGTGGCGCCGACGATATCGGCACGCAGATGGAAATAGCTGCCGACGCGCTGCGCCTGCCTCCATGGGATGCCGTTGTCGGTAAACTCTCGGGTGGTGAAAAGCGGCGTGTGGCCTTGTGCCGCCTGCTGCTTTCCAAGCCGGACATGCTTTTGCTGGACGAGCCTACCAATCACCTGGATGCTGAAAGTGTTGAATGGCTGGAGCAGTTCCTGCAGAAATTTCCAGGCACCGTGGTGGGTGTGACGCATGATCGCTATTTTCTGGATAATGCGGCCGAATGGATTCTTGAACTGGACCGTGGATACGGTATTCCCTGGAAGGGAAATTACAGTTCCTGGCTCGAGCAGAAGGAAGCCCGACTGGGACAGGAAGAGGCCAGCGAAACGGCGCGCCAGAAAACAATTCGCAAGGAACTGGAATGGGTGCGCCAGAATCCGAAGGGAAGGCAGGCCAAATCCAAGGCGCGTCTTGCCCGTTTTGAAGAACTGTCTTCGCACGAATACCAAAAACGCAATGAAACCCAGGAAATCTTTATTCCCGTAGCCGAGCGTCTTGGCAACGAAGTGATTGAGTTTGCCAATGTCAGCAAGGCCTTTGGCGATCGCCTGCTGATAGACGATTTGAGTTTCAAGGTTCCGCCTGGCGCAATTGTCGGTATTATCGGCCCCAACGGCGCTGGTAAATCCACGCTGTTTCGCATGATCGCCGGACAGGAACAACCTGATTCCGGTGAAGTGAAAATCGGCCAGACCGTGAATGTTTCATTTGTGGATCAATCGCGCGAAACACTGGCCAATAACCAGAGTGTGTTCGATTTTGTATCACAGGGATCGGATGTGCTCAATGTAGGGCGGTTTGAAATTCCCGCTCGCGCCTATCTGGGCCGGTTCAACTTCAAGGGATCTGACCAGACCAAGCTGGTGGGACAGCTGTCCGGTGGTGAGCGCGGCAGGCTGCACATGGCCAATACGCTGATCAAGGGCGGTAACGTTTTGCTGCTGGATGAGCCGTCCAATGATCTGGACGTGGAAACCTTGCGTGCCCTGGAAGATGCCCTGCTGGAGTTTGCAGGCGCCGTTATGGTCATCAGCCACGATCGTTGGTTCCTGGATCGTATTGCCACGCATATTCTGGCTTTTGAGGGCGATTCCAATGTCGTGTTTTTTGACGGAAATTATCAGGAATATGAAGCCGACAAGAAAAAACGCCTGGGCGAAGAGGGCGCAAAACCGCGCCGTATTCGCTATAAGGCGCTGAAGTAAACAGTCGCCTTGCTGCGGTCGCACATTGTTGCGCAACAAACGCGACTGCAGCGTTGCATTTTATCAACGCAAACGTGAGGGTTTATTTCAGTTGATATCATTTCGATTGAAATAAAACATCTGTGTAACAAAGCACCACCGCGCAGTTGGTTGCTTAAAGTTTTCCATTGTATAGTGTCAGTAAGGCGTTTGAGACGAGCACTCGCTTGGCCAATACGCGAGACATCTTCATTCCCACTCAGGAGTACATAATATGAAAACGAATATCGTAGCCAAAAGCATCATAGCCGGTAGCCTTGCCATTGCACTGGCAGGATGTGGCGGTATGACTCAGCGCGACAGAAATACTGTCGGCGGTGCAGCCATCGGTGGTATTGCCGGCTCTTTGCTGACCAATGGGGGCACCTTAGGTACGGTCGGTGGCGCCGCTGTCGGTGGTGTGATCGGCAATCAGGTTGGTGGTCGCCGCTAATCGCTAGCGATCGTGCCGTCAGTTTTCATCTGGACCTAAGTTGCCTGATCCGATCAGGCAACTGGCAAGGGTCATTGATTTGAATGTGTCAGGATAGGCCTGATCGGCTCAAATGAAATCAAAGGACCGAGTTCTGCATCAGGCAGCACTCGGTCCTTCTCATTTTGATTTGCGTTATCGCTTTGGGAATAGGCATTGGTTTGCGTGCGGGTTCATTTTTTTGAAAAGACTCCCTGGCTTCACGATTTTGTGCGCCTATGACTCCATGAGTCGTTGCACTGGGCGACGTTTTTGCCAAGCGTGCGACTTGCTATGATAGCGATCGGGTACGTTGCCGGCATGATATAAAACAGCACCGCAATACCGTCAACTGCTGCGGGTTTTGTGGTGCTGTTCAATGTGGCTTGCTGCCTGGGCTTTGCTCGCGCAGCACCAGGTGACAGCAGCTATGGGGTAGGTGCCAACACAACTGTGATGGCAGTACGTAGACGTGTATCAGCCGACCTTTGCGATCGCGTCTTTGGGATCCTGAGGCATTTCGATTTTGACTTCGAGTACTTCCAGATTGCCATGCTTGTCTACATTGACTTTCAGGTCTTCCGGATTGATTTTAATATACTTGGAAATGACTTCGATCAGATCTTTTTGCAGCTGTGGAAGAAAATCTGGTGCGCTGGTCGCGCCTTCCTTGCGCTCATGCGTAATGATGAGCTGAAGGCGTTCTTTGGCAACGCTGGCCGATGATTTTTTTTCACCAAGAAGAAATTTCAGGAAGGACATATTACTTGCCTCCGAAAAGTCGTTTGAAGAAGCCCGGTTTGTTGTAGTCGGTAAAGCGCAACGGTTTTTCTTCGCCCAGGTAACGTGCAACGATGTCCTGATACGCTTCGGACACATCAGATTCTTTCAGATGAATGGCAGGAACACCGGAGTTGGATGCCTGCAGGACTGATTCGGATTCTGGCACGACGCCGATCAGCTTGATGCGCAGGATATCTTCGATATCCTTCAGGGACAGCATTTCACCGTCTTCAACGCGTTTTGGACTGTAGCGGGTGAGCACCAGGTATTCCTTGACGGCGTCTTCACCCAGTTCAGAGCGACGCGACTTGGAGGACAGGATACCCAGAATGCGATCGGAGTCGCGTACCGAGGAGACTTCGGGATTGGTCACGACCAACGCATCGTCAGCAAAATAGGCAGCCATGAGCGCACCGGTTTCAATGCCGGCGGGCGAATCACATACGATATATTCAAAATCCATCGCCTTGAGATCATTCAGCACTTTTTCCACGCCTTCGCGCGTAAGTGCGTCCTTGTCGCGGGTCTGTGACGCAGGCAGGATGAACAGGTTTTCCAGCTGTTTGTCCTTGATCAGCGCCTGGTTCAGCGAGGCTTCGCCCTGAATGACGTTGACGAAATCGTACACGACGCGGCGTTCGCATCCCATGATAAGGTCAAGGTTGCGCAGGCCCACGTCGAAATCGATGACGGCTGTCTTGTGGCCACGCATGGCTAGGCCGGATGAAAAACTGGCGCTGGTGGTGGTTTTGCCCACGCCGCCTTTACCTGAAGTTACCACAATGATGCGAGTCATGTAAGGTTATTCCTATATATCCGTATGGCTGTAAGTGCCGATATCTTAACGCATATCGGTATGAATTTCTTTTAAAAAACGTTACGGGAGCCAGTGCTATCCCTGGCCGCTGTTGTCGCCCGGAATGAATTTGAGTGTATCGTTGTCCAGTTCGACAATGACTGGCTTTTTATTGAGTTGTGGCTCGATATCGGCGTCAATGACGCGATAGATGCCGGCTATGGCCAGCAGCTCTGCGTCCAGATGCGAAGTGAAAATTCGCGCCGACGCGTTGCCGCGTGCTCCGGCGATGGCCTTGCCGCGCAGCGGGCCGTATACGTGAATGTTGCCGTCGGCGATCACTTCGGCGCCACGGCTGACAACGCCAATAACAATCAGATCGCTGTTGCGCGCATAGACGCGCTGACCGGAACGCAACTGGCGCGCCAGCACCATGGTGGGAACCGGTACCGGCACTTCGCGAATGGTTTCGCGCACGATCGGTTCGGCCGGCTGGGATGGGGTGCGTGAGGAATGGGACGCTTTCCGGGTTTCGGCCGGCGGCGCTTTCGGCGCGGGTGGCGTGTCTTTTTCCGTGGCTGTCGCCACTGTCCGGATATTGGCGGCCGGCGCCATTTTGACCGCATCGGCTACCGGTTCGGTAAGCAGGGTCGGCTCTGGCGGCTGGCGACTATTGAGGG
>NZ_JBQEAU010000117.1:6320-14663 GCF_052108595.1 Advenella sp. | reverse complement strand
GTTGAGTATTTCGTCGGTATCAAAAATGACCTGATCCTTGAACAGGAAAAGCGCCCGGTTATCCGACTGCAGCATTGTGCCAACCTGTTGGTCGCGTTCTTTTGCCTGTGGCTCGTAATCACTGCCGGCAAACACTGCCTCTACGTTCAACTGCCGTGCGATGGCCGGGATGATTTGCTGTGGTGTACCGTGACGCACAATCAGCCCCGAACCGGCTTGCTGCAATTGGCGCTGCAGATCATCCAGGCATGCATCAATGAATGACACGCGGCGATCGTCAGGGGGGAGGGGACAAAGAATATGGGTATCGAAGACAAACAGGCAGAACACCGTTTCACATTGACGCAGCGCCTGAAACAGCGGGCGGTTGTCAGCAGCGCGCAGATCACGACGGAACCACATCAAGCCGCGGTTATATTGTTTCATGGGTCAGGTTTTTGGATAAACAATCGTGGAAACACGAGCTTAACTGAATTTCCTGAAAAATACATTGAACCGCTCTCGTGCAGGTGTTCTTATCCGGCAGTCCTTTGCGCGGCGCGCACCTGGCCGATTCCGCGGTCTTCATTGTTTCCAATGATCAATTACCTGGGCAGAGGCCGTACCAGAAGTGATGCCGCCGGATGCAGGCGCCTGGCCGCAAGCGGGCGCGCATGCATCGATAGTTCGGGCATCACATGTTCTGTTTGATTTGACCACAATAGAGATCTCAACCTGGCTCAACAACGCAGCAGGGCAGGCTGAATATCCGTTGGGGCGTTATTTGCTGTCGGACAGAACCAATTTTTCCAGGTAATCCAGATCCTCACGTACCAGACGCAGCGATTCCCTTACATCCGGCACTTCGGGTCGCCTTGCTGCATCACGCAACAGCGAATTGACAGCCATGTCAGCCATGATCCCGGCGACATTGGCGCGATCCAGTCTGCCCTCGGGCTTATACCACCAGGCCGACCAGTTGCACATGCCAATCAGACTGAAAGCGGCTACATGTGCGTCAACCATGCGAAACACGCCTTCCCGGATCCCTCTTTCTATGACATGGCTGAAGTTCTCAAGTACATTACGGCGTGCATTTTGCACTGATATGCGTTGCTTCGGTGACAAGTCGGCCTCAGTACGATCTGCAACGCGAAACTCTGCAGGGCGTGACAGAATCAGGTCGGCGTGCTGGGTGACCAGCGCGCGCAACGCCGTCACGGGGTCAAGATCGTCGCGGGCAACGGTGTCGCCGGCCAGTTTGCGCGCCGCACTCAGCACTTCCTCTGTCAGCGATTGCTGAATCTGTTCCTTGTTCTTGAAATAATAATACACCGCCGTACGGCTCAATCCCAGCGCTTCGGCAATGTCCTGGATGCTGGTGCCGCCGGTGCCTCGTTCAATGAAAAGCGTTGCCGCCACATCCAGGATAGCGCTGCGTAGCGCTTCTCCTTTGAGCGTCGCCTTTGTCGAAATGTCGTTCACTGTCGTACTCCCTGTTGCAACGCAGCCATTAAACCCTAGTTGGCTGCCGGTTGTATAGCCCATTATTTTCCTTGATTTGACGGATTCGTCAAATATTAAAATTTAATTGACATTAAAGTCAAATAATTATCTAATGTGTCAAATAACACTTCGATGATATTTGGAAAGGAGAACGATTGTGGCAATAAACCCTTCTGCAAATCCGGTTACCGCGGGGTTTCTGAATACGGACTGGAATCCACGTGATTTGCCCGCAGGCGCCTCTACCCGCAACGTGGTCTTGCGCTGCGCCGATGGCGCCGCCACCTCTGGCTCTCTGTATCAGCCAGCCGGCAAGCGCTGCAGGACGGTAGTATGCATCATGCATCCACGTGAGTTCATGGCATGCCACTACCTTATTCCAGATATTGTTGCGGCAGGCTGTGCCGCCTGGTCTCAGGGTGCACGATCAGTGGGCAATGACCTGCGCCTGGAGCATGAATTTGCATTGCGTGATGTCACCGCTGGCCTGACCTTTCTGCGTGAACAGGGATTCGACAATATCGTTCTGTTGGGCAATTCGGGTGGCGCGGGACTGTATTCGCTTTACGCTGAACAGTCGGCCCTGCCTGGAGCACAACGGATTGCGCGCAGCCCGGCAGGAAAGCGCACCGGCTTGGGCGAGCTGGACATGCCTCGAGTTCAGGGCATGGTTTTGGTCGGCCCTCATCCTGGTCAGGGTGCATTGTTAATGAATTGCATTGACCCGTCTGTCGCGCAGGAGGGTGATGCCTTGTCTGTCGTACCGCACCTGGACCCGCTGGATCCGGCAAACGGCTACAAGCCGAACGGGCAGGCGCGTTACTCGGCGGAATTTATCGAACGCTACCGCGCCGGCCAGCAGGCCAGGGTGGCTCGCTTGGATGCGGTCGCGCATCAGATGATAGACACGCGGCTAAAGGCGCGCGAGCGGGTGAAAACGCAGCCTGACAGCTCGGCAGATGGCAAACGGCTGGCCGCTCACACCCCGGTGCTGATCGTCTGGCGAACCGATGCAGATTTGCGTTGCCTGGATCTGAGCCTTGATCCTTCAGACCGACACCCCGGCTCCCTATGGGGAAAAAATCCTTATTCGTCGAACTATGGTGCGGTGGGGTTCGCCCGTTTTTGTACGCCCGAGAGCTGGCTCTCGACCTGGTCAGCGCTCTCGTCCAATGCCAGTCTGTCGCGCACTGCTCCGGCGATCGACATACCATCACTGGTGATCGAATACACGGGCGACCAGGCCTGCTTTCCGGGTGATGTACAGACGATTTACGACGCGCTGACGGCGCAGGACAAGCAGCATCTTCGCATTCGCGGCGACCATCATGGACGCGCCCTGACCGACGATGAAGAACCGGGACGCTATCAGGGCGGTCGCGAGCTGGCTCGCTGGTTGCAGGCGCGCTTTCTTTGATTAATGCCTAATGGAGATTTGACATGACTGTTGTTCACGATACGCCAGGTGCGCTGCGGCTGCATGGCGTTGACCATACTGCGAGACCGACCTGGCGCTTGCGCGAGACCGTCGCGTTTTACCGAGATGTGCTCGGCTTGCGCCTGGTCCATGTTATATCTGCTCGCGGGTGGGGGCCTGCGAGCCATCCGGATTTCCTGCATTTCTTTTTTGATAGCGGCAATGGCAGCACGATCGCGTTTTTCTACTATCTGGGCGCGCGGGAGCCGGAAACCATGCAGGGACGCAGTAGTATGCGACCGTTGCCTGAAGATCATGTCGCCGATGCAACGCATACCGCGTGGCTGGTGCAGAATGAAGCGGAGTTGAAAGCCTGGAAAAAAAGGCTAGAGGATGCGAATCTGCAGGTCTCCGTCGAGACGCGCCATGAAGTGATCGAGTCGATTTATGTTCGCGACCCCAATGGCTATTTCATCGAATTTACTCGTAAATTGAGGTCGTTGGGCCGGGTTGACGAAGTTGACGCCGATCTGACGATACAGGCGGCGATACAGGCCGAAGACAGCGCGCTGTCCAAGGGCGAACGCATCCGGCATATCGATGAAGTATGGGCCCGCAAGGCAACATTGCTTGAGCAGCAAGGCACAATGGCTCAGACGCCGGCCGCAGGCGTTCGCATCTTTGTACCCTGCGTCGAGGAGTTTGCGCCGCTGGTGCGTGACGCAGAACAACGCGATGACTGTCAGGTCGTCAAGAGTGAATATTTCGATTGTATTTGTGCGGACAAGCCGCTGGAGTTTCGCCGCAAGGTGCTCGGATTGAAACCCGCTGTGTGGTATGGCCTGTTCACAGGCGGTGTCAGTGGCGTCATTGAAGTGCTGGACCGGGACCGGGTTCGGATCGTTCCCGTGACAGGCTGATCTATTGGCAGGAGACAAAAAAATGCAAAATATTCGTTACCCCATAGAGGGTGTTATTTATCATGAACAGGAGCGCGCACGCGCCTGGTATGACAATGGCGCGTGGCAGCAGCAGACGGTCGGCCACTTGTTGCGAGCCACGGCGCGTCGGTGTCCAGAACGCCAAGCGATCATCACCGAGGAAGGCAGCGTCACGTTTGCACAACTGGATGAGCAAACCGAGCGGCTGGCCGCGGCGCTGCTGAACCTGGGCCTGGACCCTGGCGATCGTGCCATCTTTCAGATGGGCACCACGCTTGAGACCGTCATTGCGTTGCTGGCCTGTTATAAAGCGGGCATCGTACCGGTGTGTTCATTGCCGCAACACCGGGAACTGGAAATCGGTCAATTGATCCGTCAGTCTGGTGCACGTGGATACTTTGTTCAGGCTGATGTTAGCGCCTTTGATCTGGTTGCTTTCGCGCAGCGAATGATGTCCGACCATGCCGGATTGACACGACTGGTGGTGGCGCGCGGGACTTCATCGGCCGGCAACGATTTGCGCGCGCTGATCGAAGCCATGCCGCTCGCGCGAGCGCAGGCAATCGTCGCCGAGCATGCACCAGCCTGCGAGGATGTACTGGCGTTCCAGTTGTCTGGTGGCACGACCGGCATTCCAAAAATTATTCCGCGTTTTCATGCTGAGTACATCGCGCACTCACTTGCCTGTGCGAAGAACTATCAACTTGACCAAGATGATCGTTTCATTTGGGCTTTGCCATTATTGCACAATGCCGCGCAGGTGTATGTCCTGATGCCGGTCATCGCGATGGGCGTGTCAGCAGTTCTCATGCCCCGGGTCGATGTGCCGCTTATGTTGACGCTGATTGAGCGATACAGGGTCACGCGAGCAATTTCAATCGGACCGATCGCACCGCAATTGATGGCTTATTCCGATCTGGCAAGGCATGACTTGTCTTCGCTGCGTCTGTTTATAACAATGAGCGCAGCCGAGCGACTGGAAGAACATTTGCGCATTCCATGCTCCAACCTGTTCGGTATTACCGAGGGCTTGCTGCTTGGATCACCAGCCGGTGCACCACCTTACCTTCGCCACAAAACGCAGGGCCGCTCGGGCTGCGCCGATGATGAAATCCGCTTGCTGGTGCCCGGGACAGAAGTGGGCGTTGAACCGGGACAGATGGGTGAACTGTGTTTTCGCGGACCGGCCACCGTTCCCGGCTTCTTCGACGCACCGGCAGCCAATGCCCAGGCCTACACGTCTGACGGCTTTTACCGAACAGGCGACATGATGATAGAGCGGATTGTTGACGGCCAGTCCTATTACAGCTTTGAAGGCAGGTTGCGCGACAACATCAATCGTGGCGGCGAAAAGATCGGATGTGAAGAGGTTGAAGCACTGGTCAGTGCGCATCAGGCCATTTCCGAAGCACGTCTTGTCGCCATGCCAGACCCCATTTACGGCGAGAAGGGCTGCGTCTTCATCACATTGCGGCCTGGTCACGCCGCGCCTTCTGTCCAGGAATTGATGATGTTTCTCGTTGAAAAGGGTTTGGCCAAATATAAGTGTCCCGAACGCGTCGAGGTGATTGAGGCCTTTCCGGTTACCAAAGTGGGCAAGCTGGACAAGATGATGTTGCGCAGAATGATTGCAGAATTAATCAATCACGAGGCCCGGCAGGGCACGGGGGAACGTAATGATAAGTACTGAGTACGTTGTGAATGAAGCGCCGTTTGTGATTCGTCGACGGGTCAAGTGGGGCGATTGCGATCCTGCAGGGGTGGTCTACACCGTCACATTCAGCGAGTATGTCATCTCGGCTGCTGAGCTTTTTTACGGACAGCTGCTGGGCGGGACACCGCAGCGCGTGAAGGACGAGCATGGCTTTGGCACGCCAACGCGTGCATTGACCTTTGATTTTCGCGCCTCACTCTGGCCTGATGAAGAGTTTGACATGGCCGTCTATGTTGAAAATATCAGCCAGCGGACCTATACCTTGCACATCGCCGGCAGTGTGCGTGGTCAGGCAGCGTTCGATGCACGATTGACGCCCATTTGTGTGGCTCGTGGCGAGCGCCGGGCCATTGCCTTGCCTGACGTACTGCGCGATGCGCTGCTCGGTTATCAGCATGACTGCGAACAACAGGCGCCATATGGGAGTACGAACCAATGAAGATCGCAGTTATTGGCGCCGGCCCTGCCGGCCTGTATTTTTCTCTCCTGGCCAAGAAACAGGATCCTGGCCATGATATACGGGTTTATGAGCAAAATCCGCGAGGCGCCACCTATGGTTGGGGCGTGGTATTTTCCGACGTGGGACTGGCTTTCCTGCGCGAGGCCGATCCTGCGTTTTTCGACACATTCGTGGCGCATCACGAGCGCTGCGACTATATGCAGATTATTCACCAGGGTACGAGTGTCCAGGTGCACGGCAATCATTTCTCGCGCACCGCGAGACTGGATATGCTGGATGTGCTGGAACAGGCCTGTTTGCGGGCTGGCGTGCAAATCGAGCACGATTGCCGCATTGACGATATTGAACAGCTGGCTGCCGATGTTGATATGGTGGTGGCGGCAGATGGCAGCAATAGCGCAGTTCGCAAGCAATACGCCGATCAGTTCCGCCCCAGTTTTGAGCGCCGCCGCAATAAATTTGCCTGGTATGGAACGCATCAGCGCTTTCATCCTGTCTCGCTGATTTTTCGTGAAACGGACCACGGCATTTTTATTGCACACAGTTATCAATACAGTGCGACGTTAAGTACGTTTCTGGTCGAAGTAGACCCGGATACCTGGCACCGCGCTGGCCTGGATGTTGCCAGCGAAGAGCAGAGCCGTCGCTATTGTGCCGAGGTTTTTCGCGCCGATCTGGGCGCGAACGCACTGCTGACCAATCGTTCCCTGTGGTTTGAAGCAAATATCGTTCGTAATGAAAACTGGTCGTACCGCAATATTGTGTTGCTGGGCGATGCCTTGCGGACGGTTCATTTTTCGCTTGGTTCAGGTACCCGTATGGCCATGCAGGATGCCATCGCGCTGAACGAAGGGTTGCGGCAAAATCCGGGCGATGCCCAGGCCGCATTTGGCGTATTCGAATCCCGGCGCAGGCAGGCCTCATCCAATTTCCAGCATGCAGCAGCGCGAAGCCTGGATTGGTACGAGAACGTCGCGGACAAGATGCAGCTGGATCCGGTGTCCTTTGCCTACGACTACATGAGACGCACCGGGCAGGTCAGCCATGATGATCTACGTCAACGGGACCCGGGTTTTACCGCCGCCTATGAAGTAAGGCACCCAGCCCTGTTTTTACAAAATACGCATGACGTGAACCATTAAATAACGTACCCAATAACCATCCATTCAATTGGAGGAGACATGAAAAAAATACTTACTCTGGCAACGCTCATCCTGGGCGTACTGACCTGTTCGGCGCAGGCCCAATCCTCAACCTATCCGACTCGCAGTGTTCGTGCCGTTTTGCCCTATTCGGTTGGAAGCGGCCCGGACACGGTCGCAAGAATGATTGGGGAGCAATTGTCTGCGGCATGGAAACAGCCGTTCATTGTTGAGAATAAACCCGGCGCCAATGGGTGGCTTGCTCTCGGAGAGGTCAAACGATCCGCAGCGGACGGGTACTCGGTGGCGATCGTGGATAACACCCATATGACGCTGCAGCCTCATCTGTATAAAAAAATGCCATTTGATCCTGCCCGGGATTTTGTCGCGGCTGCGCCCATTTACTCCACACACTTTTTCATCGTCGTTGCAGCCAATTCTCCGTGGCGCAATGTTGAGGATCTGGTCCAGGCGGCGAACAAAGCGAATGGACATCTCACGTACGGTACCTGGGGGATAGGTAGCGTTGCGCATCTGGGGTCGACTATTTTGCAGCAGCGTACACAGACGTCGATGACGCACATTCCATACAAGGATTTGTCACAGTTGTATACGGCAGTGGCGAATGGCGATGTGGATTGGGCTTTCGGTACAGCAGCGACAGTACAGAATCTCTACCAGGCAAAGCGAGTGAAGTTGCTTGCGCTGGCAGCGCCCACCCGACTGGCTTCGTATCCTGATGTGCCTACGGTCACTGAGGCCGGTGGCCCGAAGGACTTCGAACTGGAGACCTGGGTGGCTGCGTTTGCCCCCCGAGGTACGCCGCAGGACGTCATTGAACGTCTCAATACTGCCATCGCTGCTGCGCTACGCACGACCGCAGTGAGGCAGCGCTTTGAAATCTTTGGCTTTAATGCATGGTCTGTCGATGTATCAGGCCTGGCACATGCGGTGAATGAGGACTCGGCACATTTTGGCCAGATCGTAGAGAAGGCCAATATTGCTTTGGACTAAGTGGCAAGCCAGCGGAGATGATTGGAGGGCGTTCTGTCGCTTGCCAACATTGATTTCTGCGGAAGCCACTGTCTTGAGCCAGTTTGCGTGATCGATTGTTCGTTTTTTTCGCTCCAGGAACGTGCCAGGGCAGGGTCGATATGTATCGAGCGAAACACCACGAGCATTTA
>NZ_JBQEAU010000117.1:0-6310 GCF_052108595.1 Advenella sp. | reverse complement strand
TCTCTCATTGAGCACTTGCCATAAAAACTCGGATTCCAGTAACGAGCGGCGGCTCCATACACCAGATGTGGGCGACGCTGATAACTGCTGTTCTTGCCGCAGTTATCAGGCCAGCTCTCGATTATTTTACGGCGCCATACTTTTTCAGAATGTCGACGGTTTTATCAATCGGCAACGCTTCCACAACACGGCCGTCCCGTCCCGTGGTTGTTTTTGCTTTTAGCAATGAGTTATAAATGGCTTCCTCGGTTGCTTCTACGGTTGCAAGAAAGAGCGGCGACATGGCATTATTGCCAAGCACTTTCGTTTCCCGTACTGCATCAGACGAATTGATCCTGCTTTCTGGTGCGGTGCTAAAGGCAATCACGTAATCACCACTGCCATTGGTCGCCGGCGATCCCGTGCGGGCCAGCCCGAGCATGGCTCTTTTGGCCAATCGCTCCAGGTTTCTACTACCCAGCGGCGCATCGGTGGCAACGATCATCATGATGGATCCATCCGCACGATCACTGACATGATCGAGCTGAATGGGATCGTTCTTCGTTAGCGTCAACGCGCCATTGCCGGTATTTGCGCTGACCTTTTTACCTTCGAGTGCTTCTTTCAAATAGTAGCGGCCCAATTCCTTGCCTACCGGCGCACCGTTCATGGTAAGCACGCCGCCAAAATTGGTCTGCACCAGCACACCCACCGTATAGCCGCCTGCGCTTTCAGGCACCACCCGCGATGATGTGCCGATGCCGCCCTTGAATCCGAAGGCCTCTGTGCCGGTGCCAGCGCCCACGGCGCCTTCTTCGACAGGGCCGTTACTGGCCGATTTCAATGCCGCGAACACGTGTTCCTGGCCGACGTGGCGGCCGCGCAGGTCATTAAGCCGGCCGTCATTGGTCTCGCCCACCACGGCATTGATCGACCGTACGTCCTCGTTGCCCGGCAGCGCCAGCATCCAGTCCAGTAAGGCGTCGGCCACGCGAGGCACGTTGAGCGTCCCGGTCAACAGGATGGGCGTCTCGATCTCACCCAGTTCGCTTATCTGGGTCGAACCCATGA
This sequence comes from Advenella sp., assembly GCF_052108595.1. Classification (NCBI taxonomy): domain Bacteria; kingdom Pseudomonadati; phylum Pseudomonadota; class Betaproteobacteria; order Burkholderiales; family Alcaligenaceae; genus Advenella; species Advenella sp. Next base: position 5,260 of record NZ_JBQEAU010000117.1, on the reverse strand, counting down.
GTTTGCCAAACCCGTTTCCAACGTGAACTGCGGCAGCCACCTTCTCTTTGAAGAGGTTGCCCGCATGGGGCAGGATTGCCGTTACACCAGTACGTATGTCCTCTCCCTTGTTCAGTGTGGTCTGGCCCACCAGAACGCCGTTGACATCTGTGATTGCATTCAGTTTGCCAGGCGACAGGACGCCGCTGACTAGGCCGATATCGCGCGCCCGTGGTCGGTTGTTGGTGTCATTGGCAAGTGCCTGTGCGTGGCCGCAGATCAAGACAGAAGCCAGCATGATTGAAAGTAGCTTTGGTGCAGCACAGCGCATTGTAATCTCCCGAAAAATCACAACTATAATTTAACTTCGGAAGATGGTCATTAAAAATATTGCGAGTGCACGGGGCTGATCCACTGATATGCGTGCGGCAAGCGTATGCGTCAAAGAGAATCTGAGTCATGGATACGGACTGTACTCATCGTCTTATCCGCGTCGGTTTCGCCACAAAGAAATATCTGTGCATGACTGACTGCCTGTTCATGTTAATTCATATAGGCAGTATGTTGGTGGCCAGAGACGTGGTGTAAGGTTCAGGTGCATTGCCGATACTATTCCTCGGTCGTCTACGCAGATTGATGTAGGGGGCGGCGTGGAAAAAACAGTCACGCGGCATGAAATTAAAACCTGTCTGTTTTCAGTCGCAGCAAATTTTTTATGTCGATTGACATGATTTTTAGGGTAATCCCGGTCGTTGAATATTTCAAATATGTATATTATTCATAATAATGAAAATTTCATTTTTCAATATAACGGACACAGCGGATGAAGACCATGGACACCGTTACGCCGGCTTCCGGTGCTAAATTCACTGGAAAAATCGTGTCATTTGTCGATTTTTGGCTGGGGCAGCAACTGCGGGCGATCAGGCGCGAACAAAGCCTGTCTCTGGAACAGGTCGCACGCAAGGCAGATATCTCAATTGGTTCGCTCAGCCAGATTGAGCGCGGCATGACCTCGCCGACCGTCAATATGCTGAACCGGATCTCGGGGGCGCTCAATATTTCACTTGGTGAACTGCTGAGCAACACCGAGTGCACTGATGAACAGACCGATGGCTGGATTGCCAGGGCCGCCTCGCACAGGCAGGTGGTGATGAAAGACAAGAAGATCATCAAGAAAATCATCACGCCTTCGCGCTGTCGCTCGGTGGATCTGTATCAGGCCATTATCCAGCCAGGCGGCAGTTCCGGCGATGAATGGATCACCACCCGCAGCGGCGAAATCAGCGGGCTGGTGATCTATGGGCAATTGCAGTTGTGGTTTGACAAGCGTTACGTGACGCTGGAACAGAACGATACGTTTTGCTATACGAGCGATATGCCACGCAAGTGGAACAATCCGACCGATCAGGACACATGTGTGCTGTGGGTTATTACCAAACCCGAAAGGGACTAGGAGAACTTCATGGGAATGAAAAAACTGTTATCTGTATGTATGCTGGCGGCATGTCTGAACGGCTCGGTTGCACTGGCTGCAGACAACTATAAGGTGGGCTCCACGCCCACCGGCATGCCCTTTACCTATCTGGATGCCAAGTCAGGAAAAATTGCGGGTGTGATGGTCGATGTGATTGACGCTGTCTCAAAGAAAGCCGGCTTTACCTATGAAATCAGCCCCATGGTGTTTTCGGCCCTGATCGGGTCACTGCAATCGAAGCGGATCGACATTGTTTCGGCTGCCATGATCAAGACAGACGAACGGGCAAAAATCATTGATTACACCAATACCATCTTCAGCTATGGAGAAGGGCTGGTCGTACCCGACAGTGACAAGACGCAATACACCAGTCTTGAGCAGTTGAAGGATAAAACCGTGGGTATCCAGATTGGTACCGCCTATATCGCACCGGCGCAGAAAGCCGGGGTGACGGACATGAAGCTGTATGATGCATCAACCGATATGATGCGTGACCTCGAAAAAGGTCGGGTGCAGGCCGTACTGGTGGATCAGCCGATTGCTGCGGCGTACCTGAGCAACAATATGTTCAAGAACGTGCGTCTGGTGGAAAGTTACAAACCAGTCGTTGTGCGCGATCTTGGATTGATTACACGCAAGGGTGAAACTGAACTGCAGCAGAAACTCAATACGGCGATTGATGCGCTCAAGGCCGATGGAACCATCGCATCCATTCTGAAAAAATGGAAGCTTGAAAAATAATCATGCCGCTCGTGCTGGCACCGAAGCGTGCCGGCGCCGCGACCACCACACGCAACAAGAATAATGGCTCCCTATGGATGAATTGTCGGTACGCATTGCCCAGTATTTTCCTGTGCTTTTACAGGGTGTCAAGGCGACCCTTATTGTTACGGCAGGCTCGTTGCTGCTCTCTACGGTGCTCGGCCTGATCTGGGCGCTCATGCGCAGTTCCGGCATTCGGTGGCTGGCCTGGCTAAGCGAAAGTGCCGTCAATATTATTCGCGGCATTCCGATTATCGTTATTTTGTTCTACGTCTATTTCGTCTTTCCTGATATCGGCATCGATGTGAATGCAGTCCAGGCTTCTATTCTGGGCCTGGGCGTCGCCTATTCGGCATATCAGTCGGAAAATTTTCGTGCAGGGATTGAAGCGATTGACCATGGTCAGGTCGAGGCGTCGCAATCGATGGGAATGACCTGGGCAACCATGATGCGGCGGGTGATCCTGCCGCAGGCGGTGCGCATTACGTTGCCGCCCTATGGGAACACCATGATCATGATGCTTAAGGACTCGTCCCAGGCTTCAACCATTACCGTGGCAGAGCTGGCCATGCAGGGCAAATTGCTGGCCACATCGAATTTTGACAACGTCACCGTATTTACCATGGTTGCGATCATGTATCTGGTGATGTGCATGCCACTTATTTTTCTTGTGAAGTACCTGGAAAAACGGACAAAGAAAGCATGATCACACTTGAAAATGTTCACAAGCGTTTCGGGCAGAATCATGTTCTGCGCGGCGTCAATGCGAAGGTTGAAAACGGCGAAGTCGTATGTATTGTCGGCCCCTCGGGGTCGGGAAAATCAACCATTCTGCGCTGTATCAATGGCCTGGAAAGTTACGAAGAAGGGGCCATCCGCATTGACGAGAAAATGGTCGATCGCAAGAGCAGTCATCTGCGACAGATTCGCCAGGAGGTGGCCATGGTGTTTCAGCGCTTCAATCTGTTTCCCCATCGCACCGCGCTGGAAAATGTCATGGAAGGGCCCATCTATGTCAAAGGCATTGAACGGGCACAGGCGCGTGCAGCGGCGACGCAATATCTGGAAAAGGTCGGGCTGGCAGACAAGCTGTCGTCATACCCGCAGCAGCTTTCCGGCGGACAGCAGCAACGGGTCGCAATTGCGCGGGCGCTTGCCATGGAGCCGCAGGCGATTCTGTTTGATGAGCCCACGTCTGCGCTTGATCCGGAACTGGTTGGCGAAGTGCTCAATGTCATGGCGGATATGGCGCGCGCAGGCATGACCATGATCGTGGTGACGCATGAAATGGCCTTTGCCAAAGAGGTGGCCGATCGCGTGTTGTTCTTTGACCAGGGCGTGATTGTGGAACAGGGCAAAGCCACGGATATCCTCAATGCTCCGCAGCATCCCCGGACCCAGGATTTTCTTCGGCGGGTTCTGCACCCGTTCTGACTTTATTGCATTTGTATTTAAGGACGTTCCATGTTTCCAGCTAACCGGTTTCCTCTGGCTCCCGCTTTGTGGCACGATACTGCCGTCGCGCCTCCGGTAACCATCCCCCTGATGGCAGCGGCCGAGACCGACACGTTAATTATCGGGGCAGGGTATGCGGGCCTGAGCACCGCGTTGCATCTGGCACAGTCGGGGCAACAGTGCATGGTGCTCGAGGCCAGGGAAATCGGGTTTGGCGGGTCCGGCCGCAATGGTGGGCAACTGGTGCCAGGGTTGAAAAAAGATCCTGCGGAACTGCTCAGCGCATACGGGCCGGAACGCGGCAGGCAATTGATTGAGTTTGCCAGTACGACCACCAGTACCGTTTTCTCATTGATCGACCGCTACAACTTGAATGTGCCGCATACGCGCAATGGCTGGATACAGCCGGCGCACTCCCGGTCTGCGTTGGCGATTGTACAAAAGCGCGTTGCCGACTGGCAAAAGCAGGATGCGCCCGTCAGGCCCCTGTCGCGCAGCGATGTTGCCGATTTGCTGGGGACGGACCAGTATCACGGCGGCTGGTTCGATGAGCGCGGCGGCTCAGTGCAACCGCTCAGTTATGCGCGCGAGCTGGCGCGTGTCACGCTTGCAGCCGGGGTGCCGGTGCATACCGGTACGCCAGTGCTGTCTATTGAAAAAAAAGGCAGTGGCTGGCAGGTGACCACCGACAGCGGTCATGTCGTCCATGCCCGCCGCGTGGTGGTCTGTACCAATGCGTATAGCGATGGCATCTGGAAAAACCTGAAAGAGACGGTGGTAGACCCGAATACCTATCAGGTGGCGACCGCGCCGTTGCCCGATGATATTGCCAGGACCATTTTGCCGCAGGGGCAGCCGGTGTCCGACACACGCAATTTGCTGCTTTATTTTCGCAAGGACCATACCGGCCGCTTTCTGATGGGCGGCCGGGGGCCCTTTCGTGAACCGCGCGGCAAAGAGGATTGGGACCATCTGAAAAAGGCCATTACAGTGCTTTATCCTCAACTGAAGGATATTGAATTTGAATACTACTGGTGTGGAAGGGTGTCGGTGACGCAAGACTACATGCCGCATTTGCATCAACCTGAACCGGGCCTGATCCTCAATATCGGTTGCCAGGGGCGAGGCATCGGCTTGCAGACGGCAATGGGCAAAGCCATTGCGAGCTATCTGCAATCGGGCAACGAAGCTGCGCTTCCTGTACCATTTACCCCAGTGCACCGGTTGCCGTTTTACGGTCTGCGCAAGCTGTATGTCGGCGCACTGATTTCCTGGTACCGTTATCTGGACAGCCGCAGCTAGGCTTGCGGCTATTTATTATCGAATTTGACATAAAGCAGGACAATATATGATTCGCGTTGTACTCGCATCGGAAAGCGCTGCCGCCGCGCAGAAATGGCTGAAGGTGATCCAACAGCATTTTCCCGATCTGGATGCCCATATCTTTGACCCACAGGCGCCATCACCGGCGCCGGACGTGCGCGCTGCGATCGTCTGGAAGCCGCCGGCAGGGCTGTTCGCGCGTTATCGCGCCCTGGATCTGGTATTCAATATGGGCGCAGGTGTAGACGCTATTTTGCGTCAGCC
>NZ_JBQEAU010000116.1:0-14944 GCF_052108595.1 Advenella sp. | reverse complement strand
GCGGCCCGGCTCAGGTGAATCATGCAGACCCGCCGGTTCATCCCAAATTGTTACCTCACCTTGCCATGTCGACTGAGGTGACGCCATTTGAGTTGTTGCAGGCACGTCTATTGCTGGAGCCGGAAATTGCAGCGTTGGCAGCCGGGCGACGCAGCGACGAACAAATGCAGGCCATTAAAGATGCGTATCTGATGAACGTTCAGGACAATCTCAATCGCTCGCAGGATCATATCGGTGACCGGCTGTTCCACATCCGTATTGCCGAAGCGGCCGAAAATGGTGCCTACGCTTTTTTTGTGCGCTATCTTCTGGGTAAACAGTATACCGAGCTGTTCGGCAGATTACAGCAGCTGTATACACCGGACGATATGCCCTTGCGATCTCAATTGGAGCATCATCATATATTGCTTGCGCTGGAAAAGCAGGATGCAGACGGTGCCAGGCAGGCTATGCATGCCCACCTGACAAATGTGATCCGGATTTTTATGCGCAGTGTCGAAAGCGGCTCATGATAATGCCTTGGTTGCCGGCCGCAATGGCATAGTGACTGCAGTCAGCGTCATGCAACGGGTTCGTTAAAAAAGGGCGAAAAAAAACGAACCCACAGGATTCGTTTTTTAACCGGCAATGCACAGCTGATTATTTCAGATGTGTGCTGACCAGTTTTGTCATTTCGAACATGCTGACCTGATCTTTACCGAAAATGGGCCGCAGTTTGGCGTCGGCATTAATGTTGCGACGGTTTTTAGGATCCTGCAGATCGTGTTTTTTGATGTATTCCCAGATTTTCTTGGTCACTTCTGTACGAGGTAACGGATCACTGCCGATTACTTGAGCCAGCTCAGCGCTGGGAGTCAGCGGTTTCATGAAAGCTGCGTTTGGCTTACGGGCTGGTTTTTCTGAAGTTGTTGCCATATTTGTAAATCTCCATAAAGGCGTGTGTATATTCGTACATGGGAGAGAATAACGTGTAATTTGCCTCTTGCATAGTTTTTTTTTATGCGAAATTGGCGGAAATTACAGATATTGTTTTTTAAAAGCAAAATAAAAGAAATTAGACGAAATAGGGTGCGTTTTATGTGATTTTTGTGTTTTTTTATAAAATAGTCGATTTGTTAAGAATTATTAGCATTGTCGTGCACAAGCCGCTTTGGGCGGGCCCCATGGCGTTTTGTTCAGCTGTCGGTCAGTGTAAAGCGTCGCTGCCTGTGTCGGTCGGTTAAATCTGCGGTGTTCGTATCAGGCGGTAGAATCGCCGCAGTTGCTCAAAACTTACTCAAAATGCAGCCGGCCCGATCAGGCCACTGTCTTTGCTTCTATATGCGGCCGATACGCCAGCACGAAATTTCCCCTCGGTTTTCTGTATAGTATTGGTCATCAAAAGGACATCCACCATTATGCTGATTACAGATACTGCCATCACCCTTATTCAGCCAGACGACTGGCATTTGCATCTGCGGGACCAGGAGGCGCTGCGAGCCGTGGTCGCACATTCTGCGCGCCAGTTCCGGCGCGCCATCATCATGCCTAATTTGCGACCGCCGGTAACGACAGTGGAACAGGCCGGGGCCTATCGCGACCGTATTGTCTCTGCGCTGCACGAGGCAGGGCGTGATTCCGCCACCTTTACCCCCCTGATGACGTTGTATCTGACCGAAGGCACGACGGCGCAGGACATTGCGCAGGTCGCAGCCTCTGATTTCGTGCACGCGGTCAAGCTGTATCCGGCCGGCGCCACCACAAATTCAGATGCTGGCGTGACCAATTTGCTGGATCAGTGCGACAAGGCGCTGGCAGCCATGGAAAAACATGGCGTGCCCTTGCTGGTGCATGGAGAGGTCACCGATCAGACGGTCGATCTGTTCGATCGCGAGGCGGTATTTATCGATCAGGTAATGATCCCGCTGCGCCAGCGCTATCCATCGCTCAAAGTGGTGTTCGAGCACATTACGACCAAAGAAGGCGTCGATTATGTGACGCAGGCGCAAGGGCCGGTCGCGGCCACGATTACGGCTCATCATTTGCTGTATAACCGCAATGCCATTTTCACCGGTGGGATCCGGCCACACTATTACTGTTTGCCGGTATTGAAGCGTGAAACGCATCGCCTGGCTCTGGTGGCTGCAGCCACTGGCGACAGCGATCGTTTTTTCCTGGGAACCGATAGCGCACCGCACGCTCGGGGGCTTAAGGAGCATGCCTGTGGCTGCGCCGGCTGTTATACGGCATTGCATGCGCTGGAGTTGTATGCCACGGCATTTGAGCAGGCGGGGCGTCTGGACCGGCTGGAGGCCTTTGCCAGCCTGAACGGGCCAGCCTTTTACGGGTTGCCCGCCAATACGGGCACGGTAACGTTGGAGCGCAAGGCGTTTGAGATTCCGTTGACGCTTGCCTATGGCGCCACCGAATTGGTGCCGCTGGCAGCTGGTGAAACGTTGAACTGGTCGTTTTCCGATTGATCAGATAGGCTGATGGCCTGGGTCATCAGCACCAATGCGAGCGGCGTTCGCAAGAATGGCGCCGGTCTTGGGCATGCGCCTGCCTGTCCGGCACCGCTGTCGGCTACTTTTGTTATTCGAGTCTTAATGCTATGAAAATTCAGATTACCCCCGAGCGTTACGTTGCGGTCGATGATTATTTCAACAGTCTGCTTCTGGCGGACGATACCATTCCTGCCAAGGTGCTCGCGCATTGCGAGGCGCACGCCATGCCGGCGATTCAGGTGGCGCCCAATCAGGGCAAGCTGCTAAACTTGCTGGTGCGTATCAAGGGAGCAAAGCGTATTCTGGAACTGGGCACGCTGGGCGCCTACAGCACCGTCTGGATGGCGCTGGGCATGGGGCCTGACGGTCGACTGCTGACGCTGGATTTTGACGAAAACTATGTGAGAGTGGCGCGGGAAAGCCTGCGTATTGCCGCAGTGGATGACCGGGTCGAGATCCGCCTGGGGCGCGCGGCCGATCTGATGCAGGCGCTCATTGACGAAGGCGCTGCGCCGTTCGATTTCATCTTTATGGATGCCGACAAGGAAAACAATCCTCGCTATCTGGAATTGGCGGTAAAGCTGTCGGCGCCGGGCACGGTTATCGTGGCCGATAATGTGGTGCGCCAGGGGCAGATCGTGGACGCCCATTCGGAGGGCAGCAATATCAAGGGTTTGCGTCGTTTCTTTGATGACATGGCCGGCAATGAACGGCTGTCGGCCACGGCCTTTCAGACCGTGGGCAGCAAAGGCTGGGATGGCCTGTCGATTGCCATCGTCAACGGCTGATCAGCCGCCTTTCTTGCTATCGAGCAATTCCCAGCGTTCCAGCTTTGCCAACAGGGCTTCTTCAATTTCCAGCAAGCGCTCGTGAATGCCGGCGGCTTTTTCCGGGCCATCGGCATACAGATCAGGCTCCGACAGATGTTGGGTCAGCTCGCTCTGTTCCGTTTCCAATGCAACAATTTCCTTGGGGATGCGGTCCAGTTCCTGTTGTTCCCAGTTGCTCAGGCGGCCCGATTTGCTATCCTTGCGTGCGCTCGCCTGCGTCTGGCCCGAGGCGTTCTTTGCCGATGTTGACGCGTTCGCGTTATCCTGCTGCTCCTGTATGGATGCCGGCCGCTGGGCCAGCCAGTCGTCGTAGCCACCCACGTAATCGCGCCATTGGCCGTTGCCTTCGCAGGCAATGGTTTGGGTGATCACATTGTTCAGGAATGTGCGATCATGGCTGACCAGCAATACGGTGCCGGAAAACTCCTGCAGCAGTTCTTCCAGCAATTCCAGTGTTTCAATGTCCAGGTCGTTGGTGGGTTCGTCCATGACCAGCACGTTGGCCGGCCGAGCAAATAAGCGCGCCAGCAGCAGGCGGGCGCGTTCACCGCCCGACAGGCTGGAGACTGGAGACTGGGCCCGGGCTGGCGAGAACAGGAAGTCGCCCAGATAACTCATGACGTGCTTGCGCTGATTGCCGATTTCCACCCATTCGCTGCCCGGATTGATCACTTCGGTCAGCACGGCATTGTCGTCCAGTTGCTCGCGCATCTGGTCGAAATAGGCCACCGACAGGTTGGTGCCCAGTCTGACATTGCCGCTGTCCGGCGCAAGTTTGCCCAGAATGATTTTAAGAAGCGTGGTTTTGCCGGCGCCATTGGGGCCGATAATGCCGATCCGGTCGCCGCGCATGATCGTGGTGGAGTAGTCGCGGATCACGGTTTTGTCGCCGAACGTCTTGCCCACGTTTTCCAGTTCAGCGACCAGTTTGCCCGAGCGCTCGCCGGTGGTCACCGCAAAGTTCACGTTGCCGACACGCTCGCGTCTTTCACTGCGATCGCGTCTTAATTGCTCCAGTCGTTTGACCCTGCCTTCGTTGCGGGTGCGGCGGGCTTCGACGCCCTTGCGTATCCACACTTCTTCCTGCGCCAATACCTTGTCAAAACGCTCGTTCTGCAATCTTTCGGCAGCCAGCCACTCTGCCTTGTGCACCTGCCACTGGCTGAATGAGCCGGGATAGCTGTGCAGTTTGCCTCGGTCAAGCTCTACGATCCGGGTGGTGACCGCATCCAGAAAGCGTCGATCGTGGGTAATGACAACGCAGGCGCCACGGTTTTGCAGAATGCGTTTTTCAAGCCAGGCGATACCCTGGAAATCCAGATGGTTCGTGGGCTCGTCCAGCAGCAGCAGATCGGGCTGTTCCACAAAGGCGCGTGCCAGCGCAATCCGCTTGCGGGTGCCGCCAGACAGGCCTGCGATCTGGCTGTCCGGCGACAGGCCCAGTTCTTCAATGATCATGTTTGCACGCGTCGGGCGTTGCCAATCTTCCGTGCTTAGAAAATCTCCGACAATAGTGTCGTATACCGTACTGTCCTCAGGCAGCTCGGGTTCCTGCTCGACAGTCATCGAGCGCAGTGAACTCAGGCGCGAGACCTCCCCGTCGTCCGGGTCGGCGCGGCCATCCAGGATGCGCAGTAACGACGACTTGCCGGCGCCGTTGCGGCCGATCAGGCCGATGCGGTCGCCTTCGTTGATGGTAAGCGAGGCGTGATCGAGCAGGGCATGGTGGCCGAAGGCCAATTGTGCGTTCAGAAGGGTGATGAGCGTATTTGCTGCCATAGGGAAACTGCGAACCTGAAAGAGAAAGCTTGAGAGAGCCGAAAATTGAACAATACCAACATTGTCGCATTATTCGTGGACCCACTTGTGGATATCGCTGGCTAGCAAGGCATTATCACGGTTACAATAGTGGCCGCAGGAAAGGTTGGGCAATCGCGGTACATCAGTATCGAGGAATGTCCGGACTCCGAAGGGCAGGATAGCGGCTAACAGCCGTCCGGTGGTTTGCGCCACCGAGGAACAGGGCCACAGAGACGAGACTGGCGCGCGGGCTTAACCGCACTGATACGGCGACTTCCGTACGACGTCATCCGAGAAGGGTGACAGCGCGTCAGGGTGAAACGCGGTAACCTCTATCCGGAGCAACATCAAATAGGCATGCGTGTGATTCGTCACGAAGGGCGGCTCGTCCAAGCATGCGGGTAGATGGCTTGAGTGCCTTAGTAATAAGGTTGCCAGAGGAATGATTGCCAACCGGGAAACCGGTTTACAGAATCCGGCTTACAGACCTTTCCTGTCTTCTTTTTCTCACATGTCGCTAATGTTAATAAATGCTAATAATTATTCCGAAATTAGCGACTGTTTCTGACATTTTCCTGTAATTAATTTTAACCCCCTGATTTTTATAAACAAAAATTTCGCGTTTTCGGCGAAGTTGGCTAAGTCTTTGTTGTGATTGGAAAAAGTCACTAAATAGAACTTGACCATTTGCGCGCATTCACTTAAAGTGGGAAAAAGTAGGATTTTGTGCAAAATTGTGGGATAAAAGTGATATTTCAGGGAAACAGTGCGCTCACGCTGGATGCCAAGGGGAGGATGACCATTCCAACCCGGTATCGTGACGCCCTGACCGAGGCCGCAGACGGCGCCCTGACTGTCACCCGCAACTTTGACGGCGGTTTGCTTATATACCCGCGGCCGGTATGGGAAGAGAAACGCGAGGCCATCATGGCGTTTCCCATGTCGGCCCGTCACGTGCAACGCATGTTGCTGGGTAATGCCCAGGACGTCGAAATTGACGGTTCGGGCCGCATTTTGATTGCGCCGGAATTGCGCATGGCAACCAGCATTGTGAAAGATGTAGTGCTGGTGGGCATGGGCAAGCACTTTGATTTATGGGATGCCACGATCTTTGCGCAGCAACAGGCACAGGATCTGGCCAAGGGTCTGCCTGACAGTCTTGAGCATTTTTCACTGTGATGGCAGAAGCAGGGTACGAACACAAGCCGGTTTTGTATGAAGAAACCGTCAACGCGCTGGTACTTGCCGATTTTTACGCCAAATCTGCCGCAGTCAGGCAGTGGGCGCCACCGGCAAAGCGCGATGGTGTGTTCGTAGATGGAACTTTTGGTCGGGGTGGGCACAGTCGCCTGCTGTTGTCCGCCCTGAGCAAAAGTGCCCGTTTGTTTGTGTTTGACAAGGACCCTCGCGCGATAGAAGCAGCAATGCAGTTAAGTCGCGAGGATGCCCGGGTCACGGTGATTCATGATGGTTTTGCCACCATGGTGCCGGCACTGGCCGAGCAGGGTGTGACGCAGATCGATGGCGTCATGATGGATTTAGGCGTTTCATCGCCACAGATTGATGATGCTGCCAGGGGTTTCTCGTTCATGCGGGACGGCCCACTGGATATGCGGATGGATACAAGTCGCGGTCAGACGGCCGCACAGTGGCTGGCCCAGGCCAGTGTGGACAACATGAAGGAGGTCATTAAATATTATGGCGAAGAACGGTTTGCTTTCCAGATTGCAAAGGCGATTGATGCTCGCCGCCAATCCAGCCCTTTGTGCACAACGCTCGAACTTGCCGAGCTCGTCGCAAACGTCGTCCGTACGCGGGAAAAAGGTCAACATCCGGCCACACGCACCTTTCAGGCTATACGGATTCACATCAATGAAGAACTCAAGGAACTGGCGGACACCCTCGCGTCAATTCTGAAGGTACTTGCTCCACAAGGAAGAATGGCGGTGATCAGTTTTCATTCTCTTGAAGACCGCATGGTCAAGCAGTGTTTTGCCGCAGCCTCGTCGCTGCCGCCCGAGCTTGCCCGTATGCCTTTGCGTGAGAGTGAAATGCCCGAGCCGGTTCTGAAGAATCTGGGCAGGGTATTGGCCGAGGAGAGTGAGGTTCGCGGTAATCCGCGCTCGCGCTCTGCTGTGCTGCGTGTTGCCGAACGCACCGATGCGGCCTGGAACCAGGCGCATGAAAATGCGGTCCGCGCGACGCTGCCTGGCATGGATACACAGAAAAGGAGAGGATCGTGGCCCGCCTCGCACTGATATTTCTGATCGGTTTTTTCATGTACAGTGCCATTTCCCTGGTGTCCAGCCGCTATCAGCAACGTTTACTTTATATCGATATTGGTCGAGCCCAGGCCGCCGAGCGTGAACTGGAAGTGGACTGGCGTCACCTGCTGCTTGAGCGTGCGCAGCTGACCACCAGCGCCAATATAGACCGGGTGATGTCCGATAAACTCAGTATGCAGACCCCGCAGATTAATCAGACCGTTTTCATCAAAGAATCAGAAATGAATGCAGGCACTGCCCGAGCGGCAACAGCCACGGAAAAATCTGCTGCCACATCGGCGCCAAGGGGAGCGCAATGAAGCTGAATCTGGATTTGCTCAAATCAAAAAAAACATCACGCGGCGGTTACCAGCCTGGTAAGCGCCCGTCCCAGCATCACTACTACAGCAGCAGCCCGGTGCTGCACGTGCAGATACCCAAGTGGCGTGCGCGTTTGCTGTTTGTCGTGATCAGCCTGGGGTTCACCACCGTCATTGCCAAATCGCTTTACCTACAGACGATGAACAATGATTTTCTGCAGGCCGAGGGCGGCAAGCGTTATGAACGCACGCTGGTGCTGCCGGCCAATCGCGGGCGTGTGCTGGATCGCAATGGCGAGTTTCTTGCGACCAGTATTCCTGCAAAAGCGGTCTGGGCTTCGCCTGAAGAGACCCGCAGCGCCACGCCTGAACAGCTGGCGCGGCTGGCGCGGCTGCTGGATATGTCGCTCAAAGATTTGACGACACGCCTGAGCAGTTCGGATAAAACCTTTGTTTACCTGCGCCGTCAGGTCGCCATGGAGCCAGCTACCGAAATTCAGAAAATGAAAATCCCGGGAATCGGACTGCTGTCTGAAACCCGTCGCTCCTACCCGCAAGGTTCACTGATGGCGCACATCGTGGGCTTTACCAATATCGAAGATCGCGGTATTGAGGGTGTCGAGTTGGAATTCAACAAGCAGTTGTCGGGCCAGCCCGGATTGCGCAAAGTGCTGCGTGATCGCCTGGGTCGAATCATTGGCGACATGCAGGAAGTAGAGCCTGCGCGCGATGGGCAGAATCTGGAGTTAACCGTTGATAGTCGCGTGCAGTTTCTGGTTTCCAAGGCTCTGCAAAAGGCCATCGCCGATCATCAAGCATCTTCAGGTGCGGCAGTGGTCGTGGACGCGCAGAACGGTGAAATCCTTTCAATGGTCAGCCTGCCCACATACAATCCCAACAATCAGCAGGAGCGGCGGGGCGCCGCCTTGCGCAACCGGGCTATTACCGATACGTTCGAGCCCGGCTCTATCGTGAAGCCGCTGGTGGCCGCGCTGGCGCTTGATGCCGGCGCGGTGACCACGAAAACCAAATTCAATACCGGACACGGCACCTATCGTTATCACGGTGCAACCATTACAGACGTAAGCACGCGCAATGGCGTGCTGGACGTGGCCGGCATCATCCGTCGTTCTAGCAATATCGGCATGACCATGATCTCCGAGCGTTTGCGCTCAGAGCAAATGTGGACAGTCTTCAATGCGCTGGGCTTCGGACAGGCGCCCAATATGGGCTTTCCTGGCGCCGCTTCCGGACGCGTGCGTCCCTGGGAGCGCTGGCGTCCTATTGAGCGGGCGACCATGGCATATGGCTACGGCCTGTCGGTCTCGTTGCTGCAAATGGCGCATGCGTACACAGCGCTGGCCCGCAACGGCGATATGATTTCGCTGTCCCTGGTGAAAAACCGGGCTAACCCGACCAGTATCCAGATTTATAAACCGGAAACCGCCCGCGCTGTTCGTCAGATGCTGGAGGATGCGGCCGGCTCGGAAGGTACCAAGATTCAGGGCAAGGTCATGGGATACCGGATCGGTGGCAAGAGCGGCACCGCCCGTAAAATTGTCGATGGTCGCTATAGCCGCAAAGACTATCGAGGCTCGTTCGTGGCCATGGCGCCCATTTCCAAGCCACGGATTATCGTGGCCGTCACGCTTGATCAACCGCGCAAGGGCGGTTACTACGGCAGCGTGATTGCCGGGCCGGTGGCGGCTTCCATCATTGAAGATACGCTGAAGTATCTGGCCGTCCCACCCGATGCGCCGATCGAGCCAGCTCCTCTTGAGGCGCGAAATACCGTACCCAAGAGGAGTCAGGGATGAACGGCCGACAGATAGCGCAATGGCTTGCCGGCCATGTCACGGATAAAGCGGATTTACGGCTAGACTCCAGAGACATCCAGAAAGGGGATGTCTTTGTTGCTTGTGCAGGTAGCGTAGTCAACGGCCTTGCGTATATTCCCGATGCCATAAAAAAAGGCGCCGTGGCAGTGATTGCCGATGTCGCCAGCACGAACCAGGGCCAGGCACTGCTGGATGCCGGGCATGCCGTTCCGGTATTGCCGGTAGTCGGCTTGCGAACCCATTTGGGCGAGATTGCCGATAGCTGGTATGACCATCCTTCGGCAGCGGTCTCGGTCATTGCGGTCACAGGCACCAATGGCAAAACCTCTTGCGTTACCTGGATTGCCGAAGCGCTGAATGCTATCGGCAAATCCTGCGCCACCATCGGCACACTGGGAACGGTGATGCCTGACGGAACCAATCTGGGCGGCTATCTGACAACGCCCGACGTGCTCACGCTACACCGGCAAATTGCCCAAATGCGCGCTGCCGGCGTTGAGTATGTGGCGATGGAAGCGTCTTCCATCGGTATCGAGCAGGGTCGCATGGACGGACTGCAGGTCAAGGTGGCGGCATTTACCAATCTAACGCTGGATCATCTGGACTATCATCAGAGCATGGCGCGCTATGAAGCGGCCAAGAGGGCGTTGTTTGTCTGGCCGGGGCTCAGTCATGCCATTGTGAATATGGATGATGAGGCCGGCGAACGCATATTTGCGAAAACCACGGCGCATGCCAGGGCGGGCTATTCACTGAAGGCCGCGCCGCAGGCGACATTCACGGCAGTCGAACATGAGTTTCGCGATTATGGCCTGGTGTTTACGTTGCGCACGCCCGGTGGCGATGCGCAGTTGACCACGCGCCTGCTGGGTGAGCATTCCATTGCCAATATTCTGCTTGTCGTTGCCGTGCTGGATGCCCTGGGCATTCATTTGCGCCAAAGCGCCGGGCTGGTATCGTTGCTTACTCCGGTGCCCGGACGGTTGCAGACCGTTACGCCGGCAGGTGCCGACGCGGGCCACAAACGCCCGTTGGTTGTGGTCGATTACTCGCATACTCCTGATTCGCTGGAACGCGCATTACAGGCCTTGCAGCCGGTCGCCACGGCCCGTGGTGGGCAGCTTTTATGCATTTTCGGTTGCGGGGGCGATCGGGATAAGTCCAAGCGCCCGATCATGGGGCAGATCGCCGCGCGTCTGGCTGATCAGGTACTGGTGACCAGTGATAATCCGCGCACCGAAGCGCCCGGCGATATTCTGAACGATATTCTCAAGGGTATGCCGCAAGGCGCACGCGCCGAGCCCGATCGCGGCTGCGCGATTATCGAAATGATCCTGAAGGCATCCGCTGCCGACGTGGTGCTGGTTGCCGGAAAGGGGCACGAAACCTATCAGGAAATCAACCACGAACGCCAGCCTTTTGACGATCTGGAGTGGTCGCGACTGGGGTTGCTGTTGCGCGATCGACCCGAGATTTCTACTGACTCCCGGCATGTTCCGGAGAACGGGTTGTTTGTTGCCATTCGCGGCGAGCAGCATGATGGCCATGAATTTATTGGCGCTGCCGGGCAGGCTGGCGCTGCCGCTGCACTGGTCAGCCGCCGCGATCCGGCGGTGGATCTGCCGCAAATTCTGGTTGCCGATACCACGATTGCCTTGATGAGTATGGGGCATGCCTGGCGTCGCCAGTATTGCCTGCCGTTGATTGCCGTGGCCGGCAGCAATGGTAAAACCACGACCAAAGAGATGATCTCTTGCGTGCTGGCCGCTGGCGTCGGCATTGAGCGTCGCTTTGCGACTGAAGGCAATTTGAATAACCAATGGGGCGTGCCGCGCAGCCTGCTTAAATTGACATCGGAACATCAGATGGCGGTGCTGGAACTGGGGATGAACCATCCGGGTGAAATCGAGCAACTGGCCGCGCTATGTGAACCCAGTATCGCAGTCGTGACCAATGCGCAGCGCGAGCACCAGGAATTCATGCACACGGTCCAGGCCGTGGCCATTGAAAACGGACAGGTGTTTTTGTCCCTGCCGGCCGATGGTACCGCAATCTTTCCAGCCGATGAGCCTTACGCCGATTTGTGGCAGGAGTTGGCCGGCGAGCGTCGCGTGCTGACCTTTGGGCAGACGGCCGATGCCGATTTTTACGCCGAGTCGGTGGTTTCCGATGCACTTGGCATTTCGTTTGTCATGAAAACCCCGGTCGGGCAGATTGATGTGCGCCTGGCCATCGCCGGCGCCCATAATGTCCGCAATAGTCTGGCGGCAGCGGCCTGCGCCCATGCAGCAGGCATTAGTCTGGCGGATATCCGTGACGGCCTGCAGACATTTGCCCCGGTCAAGGGACGAATGCGCAGTCATACGCTGTCCGGCGGCCTGACGCTGGTCGATGACTCGTATAATGCGAATCCGGACTCTGTAATTGCAGCGATCGATGTTCTGGCCGCGCTGCCTGCGCCAACCGTGCTGGTTCTGGGCGATATGGCCGAAGTAGGCGAGAACGGGCCGCAAATGCATGAGGAAATGGGGCAATACGCCCGTAATAAAGGCATTTCATATGTGTTTACATATGGGAATGCCAGTGCGCTGGCGGCGCAGGCGTGTGGCCAGGCGGCAGAACATATGACAGATATACATAAAATCGCAGAAAGGGTCGTTGCGAGACAGCCCGCAAGCATACTGGTAAAGGGCTCTAGATCGATGCGGATGGAACGGGTAGTGCAGGACTTGCTGTCCTGGTCAGAAAAGAACGAGGCCGGTCATGCTCTATGAACTGACCCGGTGGCTCTCGCCCACATTTTCCGTCCTGAGCGTTTTTGAATACATTACGTTGCGGGCCATGTTTGCCTGCGCAACGGCGCTGTTTATCGGGCTGATGGCCGGGCCGCACGTGATTCGCAAGCTAACCGAACTCAAAATCGGCCAGGCCGTGCGCAGCTACGGTCCTGAGACCCATCTGGTCAAAAACGGCACACCGACCATGGGTGGCGCGCTGATTCTGATTGCTATCGGTGTTGCGACACTGCTATGGGCAGACCTGAGCAACCGTTTCGTCTGGGTTGTGCTGCTGGTCACCTTCGGCTTTGGCGCCATCGGCTGGGTCGATGACTACCGCAAGGTGGTTCATCGTAATCCGGAAGGCATGTCCTCGCGCGAAAAATTCGCGTGGCAGGCTATTATTGGCCTGATTGCCTCTGTGTACCTGACGTTTGCCGTCTCGGCGCCCGCCAATGCCGACATTTTCCGCCTCATGTGGGCCTGGGTGAGCAGCGGCTTCACCATGCCGCTGCCTTCCCGTGCTGACCTGATCGTGCCGTTTTTCAAAAGCGTGAGCTATCCGCTGGGTGTTTTCGGCTTTGTGATTCTGACCTGGATGGTGATTGTCGGGGCCAGCAACGCCGTGAACCTGACCGACGGGCTCGATGGCCTGGCGATTATGCCAACCGTCATGGTCGGCAGCGCGCTGGGCATTTTTGCCTACGTGGTCGGCCGTGTGGACTATTCCAAATACCTGCTCTTTCCATATATTCCGGGCGCGTCCGAAGTGCTGGTGCTATGCGCCGCACTGGGCGGCGCCGGTCTGGCCTTTTTATGGTTCAACGCCTATCCGGCCCAGGTATTCATGGGCGATGTGGGCGCGCTGGCACTGGGCGGCATGCTGGGTACGATCGCCGTGATCGTGCGCCAGGAAATCGTGCTTTTCATCATGGGCGGCGTATTTGTGGCCGAAACGCTGTCGGTCATGATCCAGGTGTTCTGGTTCAAATATACAAAGAAAAAAACCGGTACTGGCAGGCGAATATTGCGCATGGCGCCGCTGCATCATCATTTTGAAGTGGGTGGCTGGAAAGAAACCCAGGTTGTGGTGCGTTTCTGGATTATTACGATGATGCTGGTTCTGCTGGGACTGGCAACACTTAAACTGCGATGAATACCGATACAGGCGGCGTGGCCGTTTTCCCATCTCGTGTCTTGATTCTTGGCCTGGGTGAAACCGGGCTGGCTTCGGCATTATGGTGTCTGCGCCAGAATGCGGCACTGCATATTGTCGATACGCGGGACTGCCCGCCAGGTCTTGCCACGCTTGCCGAGCAGGGCCAGGGCGATATCACGCGTTTTCTGGGTGCTCAGGCGTTCACCGATGCCGCGCTCGAAGGCGTAGAGCAGATCATCCTGAGTCCCGGCCTTGCACCGTCGGAGCCGGCGCTGGCAGCTTTTCTGGTAAAGGCGCAGCAACGGCAGATCCCGGTCATCGGCGAAATCGAACTGTTTGCGCTGGCCCTGGCCGATCTTGCAACTGCGCAAGACTATAAGCCGCAAGTGCTGGCTATTACCGGAACCAACGGCAAAACCACCGTTACCTCGCTGACGCAAGCCATGCTGGAAACGGCGGGCAAAACGGCCATCGCCGCGGGCAATATCAGCCCGTCGGCGTTGACCGCGCTCATGCAGGCGCTGGACGCGCAGTCGCTGCCGCAGGTTTGGGTGCTGGAACTGTCCAGTTTCCAGATGCAGACGACGCAGTCACTGGCGCCGGATGCCGCCACCGTACTGAATTTGACGCAGGACCACCTTGACTGGCACCGCGATATGCAGGAATATGCCGCTGCCAAGGCGCGCCTGCTGGCTGCCAGCCGGGTTGCGATTATCAATCGCAACGATGCAGCCGTCGTGGCCATGATCGCCGATATCGATGATGTCCAGATGCGCAGCTTTGGTGCAGATGCCCCCGTACTGGTGGGCGATACCGGCATGGAAGGCGCGCACGGCGTGACCTGGATTACCGCCAGCGAGAAGGATGACTTCGAATTGCCGGAAACGCCCGGCGCCAGGCGCAAGAAAAATGTCGAAAAACCCAGGCGCAAACCGGGCCTGATCAAGCGCCTGATGCCAGCCGACGCCATGCAGATTCGCGGGCAGCACAATATGCTCAATGCCCAGGCCGCGATGCTTCTGTGCCGCGAGCTGGGGGTAGGCTGGGGGCCCATGCTCAATACGCTGCGGGAATTTGCCGCCGGTCTGTACCGGACGCAATTTGAACGCAGTATCCGTGGCGTTGATTTTTTCAACGACAGCAAGGGCACCAATGTGGGTGCAACCGTGGCTGCGCTCGAGGGCATGGGACGCGATATCGTGCTTATTGCCGGCGGTGTGGGCAAAGGCCAGGATTTTTCTCCGCTGGCTGCGTCCGTGCGACGGTGCGCCCGTGCGGTCATTCTGATTGGTGAAGCGACGGCAGTCATTGAACAGGCGCTGGCGCAGACCGGCGTAGCCTGCCATCGCGCCGAATCCATGGAAGCGGCGGTCAGGCAGGCCCTAGAGCTGGCGCAACAGGGCGACGCGGTATTGATGTCTCCTGCATGTTCCAGCTTCGACATGTTTAAAAGCTATGCGCATCGCGGTCAGG
>NZ_JBQEAU010000115.1:9061-15058 GCF_052108595.1 Advenella sp. | reverse complement strand
CATTGATGAACTCAAGCACTACCGAGAACATTTTATCAAGCTTTAGCACTTCACGGTGAAATGCCCATGACTAACGAAGTCACACTGCCTGCAGCGATTGCCGGTATTGGTACGGACCTGATCCATATCCATCGGATCCGCCAGGCATACGAGCGTTTTGGCGATCGTTTTGTCTTGCGGATTCTGGGCCCGCAGGAGCGGGAGAAGTTTCTGCGCAGACAGGCGCGTGACCCCGAGCGCGGGATGCGTTTTCTGGCTACCCGCTTTGCGGCCAAAGAGGCTTTTTCCAAGGCGATCGGGCTGGGCATGCGAACGCCCATGACGTGGTCGCGCATGCAAACGCTCAATGCGCCCAGCGGACAGCCGCTGGTGGTGCTGGCTTCGCCCTTGAAAGAGTGGTACGAATCCCGCTTCGGGCTGGCCCATATTTCCCTGACCGATGAATCCGATCTGGCCATGGCTTTTGCCATGGTGGAGCGTAAACCGATTTAATCATCCTGTTGCCCAACACCCAAAAGGAGTCCAGGTGTCTGCTTCCCAATCCCGCCCTGCTCGCCGATCTGTCCAGTCGGGCGTCGCCGCAACCGCCGGCCGGCAAATGCCCGGCCCAGTGATGCTTGATGTTGCCGGCCACCACCTGACCAGTCAGGAGCGGGATCGCCTGGCGCATCCGCTGACCGGTGCAGTTATCCTGTTTGCCCGCAATTACGATAATCCCCGGCAACTGGCCGAGCTGACCGCGCAAATTCACGAAGCCCGAGATGAACCGCTGCTGATTGCCGTCGATCATGAAGGCGGACGGGTACAGCGGTTTCGCGACAAAGGTTTTACGCATCTGCCGTCCATGCAGGACCTGGGCCGTTATTGGGAGCGCAACGCGCTGCAGGCCATGCGTGCCGCGACTGAGATCGGTTATGTCCTGGCCGCAGAATTGCGCGCCTGCGGCGTGGATTTTAGCTTTACACCGGTTCTGGATCTGGACTATGGCGTCAGCAAGGTTGTTGGCAGCCGGGCCTTTCATCGTGATCCGCGGGTCGTTGCGATGCTGGCGCGTGCCCTGATTCAGGGCTTGAGTTTGGCCGGCATGCGTTCCTGCGGCAAGCATTTTCCCGGCCATGGTTTTGTCGATGCTGATTCTCATGTGGCCATCCCGGTAGATGAACGGGGTCTGGAGCAGATCATGGCAGACGATGCCATGCCCTATGATTGGCTGGGCGCACCGGTGCTGTCGGCCGTGATGCCGGCACATGTCATCTATCCCAAGGTGGATGCCTCGCCCGCCGGTTTTTCCAAAGTATGGGTGCAGCAGATCCTGCGGCAGCGCTTGAAGTACGATGGCGTGGTTTTTTCGGACGATCTGACCATGGAAGGGGCATCGGTTGCCGGCGATATCACGGCCCGCGCCGAGGCGGCACTGTCTGCCGGATGTGATATGGTATTGGTCTGCAACCGTCCCGATCTGGCCGATACCTTGCTGGCTTGCCTGAAAGCAGCGCCATCGGCCTCATCGGTTTCCCGAATCCGTGCCCTGAAGCCGGCTGTGCCGTTCATGGACTGGAATACCTTGCAATCAGACTCACGATATCAGTATGCCCGAGACTTTCGATCTCAAATCCTTTCTGAGTGACCTGCCGCATCTGCCTGGCGTCTACCGCCATCTGGATGCGGAAGGCACGGTATTGTATGTCGGCAAGGCCAGGGATCTGAAAAAACGCGTTTCTTCCTACTTTCAGAAAACCCCGGACAGTCCGCGCATTGCACTGATGGTTGCACGGGTCTGGCGCGTGGAAGTCACGGTGACGCGTTCGGAGGCCGAGGCGCTGATCCTTGAAAATAACCTGATCAAAAGCCTGAGGCCGCGTTACAACATCCTGTTTCGTGACGATAAGTCGTACCCGTACCTGATGATCAGCGCGCATGACTATCCGCGGATTGCGTACTATCGCGGCATTACCAGTCGCAAGGGGCGTTTTTTCGGACCTTATCCGAATTCCTGGGCCGTACGCGAAACCATACAGATTTTGCAGAAGGTGTTTCGCCTGCGCACCTGTGAGGACACCGTATTTGCCAATCGTTCCCGGCCCTGTCTGCAGTATCAGATCGGGCGGTGTACGGCGCCTTGCGTTAACTTTATTAACGAAGACGACTATCAGCGCGATGTGCAGCAGGCCGTGCGTTTTCTGGATGGCGAGGCCGACGACGTGGTTAATGATCTGCAGGCACGCATGCAGCAGGCTTCCGATCAATTGCGTTTTGAGCAGGCTGCGGCGCTGCGGGATCAGATGCATGCACTGGCAACTGTGCTGCATCAGCAATCGATGGAAGAGATGGACAAGACCGATGTCGATATCATTGCCGTGGCGCAGGCGGCCGACAAGGCATGTGTCAATCTGGCTATGGTGCGCGGTGGCCGGCATCTTGGCGATCGCTCGTTTTTTCCAACGCAGGCCGATGGTGAAAGTCGCTCCGATGTGATGACGGCCTTCATTGCGCAGCATTATCTGGAGAACCCATTGCCGCCGGTGTTGGTATGCTCCGAGGCACTGGCAGATGAAAATCTGCTGGCGCTGCTCAACGAACAGCAACCATCGCGAATCAAAACCCGTTTGCAGACGCGTCCTCAGGGAGTACGCCGGACCTGGCTGGATCAGGCCTTGCGCAATGCCGAGTTTTCCCTGGCGCGTACGCTGTCCGAATCTGCCTCGCGGGCTGCGCGCACACGTGCGCTGGCAGAGCTGCTGCAACTGGATACCGATGACGAATCGCTCGATGCGCTGCGCATCGAATGCTTCGACATCAGTCACACCGCTGGCGAGGCGACCCAGGCATCCTGTGTGGTGTACCACCATCATGATATGCAGCCTTCATTGTATCGCCGTTATAACATCGCCGGTATCACCGAGGGAGATGATTACGCGGCAATGCGCCAGGTGCTGATCCGCCGCTTTTCCAAGGTGGCAGACGGCGAGGCGCCGCTACCGGAAGTGGTGCTGATTGACGGTGGCAAGGGGCAAGTGGAAATCGCCCGTCAGGTGTTTGTGGAATTCGGTCTGGACACCCGTGTGATTGTCGGGGTGGCCAAGGGAGAAGGGCGCAAGGTCGGCCTGGAAACCCTGGTGTTTACGGACGAACGGGAATCGGTGGCGCTTGGGCTGGGATCGGCTGCGCTCATGCTGGTGGCCCAGGTGCGTGATGAAGCCCATCGGTTCGCCATCACCGGCATGCGGGCGCGCCGCGCCAAGGCCAGAAATGTGTCGCGATTGGAGGAGATCGAAGGCGTTGGCGCCAAACGCAGACAGAAACTGCTGGCGCGTTTCGGGGGATTTTCCGGCGTGGCAGCGGCAAGCATTGATGATTTGCGCTCGGTAGAAGGTATTTCCAGGGAACTTGCTGAACGCATCTATGAATCTTTGCGTTAGTGGTAGGATTACACATAATGCCTCCGCCGTATTTTGTGTTATTAAAGCCCTATGCCACTGAACATACCTATTATCCTGACCTGGATGCGGATCGCCATGATTCCGCTGGTCATTGCGCTTTACTATCTGCCGCTGCACTGGATTGACGTTCCTTTGCGTGACACCATCGGTGCGCTGGCCTTTATTTTTGCGGCGCTGACAGACTGGTTCGATGGCTGGCTAGCAAGGCGCTGGAATCAGACTTCATCGTTTGGCGCCTTTCTGGATCCGGTCGCAGACAAGCTTATGGTGTGCGCGGCCCTGTTGATCCTGCTGGACCTGAGCCGGCTTGATTCCTTTATTGCACTTATCATTATCGGACGTGAAATAACCATTTCGGCGCTGCGCGAATGGATGGCGACCATCGGTGCGCGCAATAGCGTGGCGGTGCATTGGCTGGGTAAATTCAAGACCGCTGCGCAAATGACCGCCATTCCCTGCCTGTTGTTTTATCAGGATTGGCATTCTATTCCGTTTGCGCCTATCGGAACGGTCCTGGTCTACATTGCTGCCGTTCTGACGATCTGGTCCATGTTCTACTACATGAAAAAAGCCTGGCCCATCATCAAGCAGCAGCAAAACTAACGCGTTTTTTCTGCCATATTAATCCGGCTATCACAGGTATCGTATGACTTCGCAAGTTCTGACCTCTTCGATCAGGGCTCCCAATGCAGATGGGGATCCACGAGACTGGAAGGTGATTGCGCTGATCGGGCTGCTGCATGGCGGCTCGCATTTTTATCAACTGGTGTTGCCGTCACTGTACCTGTCGCTCAATCGCGATTTTGGCTACAGTTTTGCTGAGCTGGGATTTCTGGCCACGGTATTCTTTGTGGTCTCGGGTGTCGGACAAGCGTCATCGGGCTTTGTCGTGGATCATCTGGGCGCGCGTCCCGTATTGCGTTTCGGCTTGGCCTGTATGGTCGTCTCAGCGTTGCTGATTGCGGTCGCTGACGCCTATTGGGTTTTTATCATTGCTGCCTTTATCGGCGGCGCCGGTAACTCGGTCTTTCACCCGGTCGATTTTTCCATTATCAACCAGAATGTGAGCCAGCGGCGTCTGGGCCATGCTTTCAGTATTCATGGCGTATCGGGCAACCTGGGCTGGGCACTGGCGCCGATCTTCATTACCTTTTTTATTGTCCAGACCGGTTCGTGGCGCTTTGCTGCTGCGGCCGCCGCCGTCGTGCTTTTAACCCTGTTTCTGACAACCTTTCTCGGAGCGTCGCTGCTGGCCACGCCGGCGGCGCAGACCGATACAAAGGGCGATGCAAAGAGCGACAAGCAGGACGATAAGCCGGTCCAGGAACGCCCCCGGGCGGCTGAGCCCGGCTTTGCGGCCAAGTTACGCCTGCTGTTGAAGAATCCGGCGCTGTGGGGTGCATTTCTGTTCTTTGCATTTACCTCGGGTTCGATGTCATCGGTACAGAACTTTACGATTCCCATTCTTGGATCGCTGTATGGCATTGGCAAGGAATGGGCCAGTTCCGCACTTTCCATGTACATGGTTTCAGCGGGCGTGGGTCTGCTTATTGGCGGCTTTCTGGCAGGCAGCACAGACAGGACCGAACGTATTGTGGCCGGCTCGCTGGCGACCTCGGGGCTTGTTTTTATTCTGCTGGCCATGGGGATGCTCCCTTCGGGGCTGGCGGTGGCCGGGCTGTGCATGGCCGGTTTCCTGAGCGGCATGGCCGGACCGTCCCGCGATATGCTGGTGCGACGCGTTACGCCCAAGGGTGCCCTTGGCTCAGTTTACGGTCTGGTCTATTCCGGCATGGATGTGGGGTCTGCGTTGGGACCCGTCGTATATGGTTTTATGCTGGATCACCAAACGTATCATGGTCCCTGGCTGGTGTCTGGCCTGGCGCTATTTGGCGCCGTGCTGGCGGCGTTCTGGGTTGCCTATTGCGCTCGCAGGCAGCAGGAAGTCCGCTCTGTTGCTCAGGGCAGTGCCGCCTGATCGGCTGAATCGCCTGGCGCCCAGATGCGCCTTTGCGGCAATGATGCGGGCTTCAAACCGGCTTTTGCGCCGGCTCCATGGGCAAAGATGCAATTGACCTGCGGCATTCTGGCGTATACTGGTCTGATCACCCTTGGACATATCGTCAAGGCGACGATATATTTATACCGGTAATCACGTGTTTCGTGCGAAGCGCCAAAATGCGCATCGTCAAATTTTCAGGGAGGCTCCCATGATGACAAACGTCAAACCAAGCGTTAAACGACTCGCTGGATACGGCCTGGCCCTGGCGGTGCTCCTGTTTGTGTTTTCCCTGTACATCAATCCGGACCTGTACGTGTCTGTCTCCACTCTTTTCTGGTCCTGCTTCGGGGCGCTTTAATAAACATCTGCTCGCCATGGGTCGTACGCGGCCGAATGTGAACGCAATACTGTGTTCCCGGTGCGCTGTTCCTTTCTGGCGCTTGCCAGAGGCGCAATTGCCAATAAACCGTAGACACCGTCGCATGCATATACTCGCGTACTTATGCCTGCGTACTTATTCACTCGTATCTCGCTTATGTTGGCTACTAATAGCCA
>NZ_JBQEAU010000115.1:0-8961 GCF_052108595.1 Advenella sp. | reverse complement strand
GGTAGATGCGCCGGTCTGGATTGAGCCCACAGATTTTTGCAGAGAATGACCACCAAGGCGCTGCGGGGTAGTGCATGATGACGAACGAAATAGCAGTAAATTTCACATTATGATATTGCTATTTCATAACATGAATTTTGCATGCTGCAGTCGCAAATTTAATATTTCATTATCGCAAATTTGATTTCATAATATAAAATCAAAATACTAACTAACTGATTTATATGCATATAATAATTAGTCTTATATAAGATATAAGTGTATATTGCACTGCGGTCTTCAGATAGAATTTTCTCCATGGAATCTTTTTTTATATACAGGAGTTAATCATGTCAAAACGCGAAACCGCCATCCGTAATCTGCAAAAAGAATGGGCAGAAAATCCACGCTGGCAGGGCATCAAACGGGGCTATGGCGCCGAGGAAGTCATCAAGCTGCGTGGATCCCGGCAGAATGAGTACACATTGGCCCGTACTGGTTCGGAAAAACTGTGGAACCTGCTCAACAATGAGCCTTTCATCAATACACTGGGCGCGCTTACCGGCAACCAGGCAATGCAACAGATCAAGGCCGGCCTCAAAGCGATCTATCTGTCAGGATGGCAGGTCGCCGGCGATGCCAATATTGCAGGTGAAATGTATCCGGACCAGTCGCTCTATCCTGCAAACTCGGTTCCTTCGGTCGTGCGCCGTATCAACAATTCGCTGACACGTTGTGACCAGATTCAGTGGATGGAAGGCAAGGAAGAGGGCGATGCTGGCTATGTCGACTACTTTGCGCCGATCATTGCCGATGCAGAAGCCGGATTCGGCGGCGTACTGAATGCTTTCGAGCTGATGAAGTCCATGATCGATGCGGGTGCTTCAGGCGTTCACTTCGAGGACCAGCTGGCTTCGGTAAAAAAATGCGGCCACATGGGCGGCAAGGTGTTGGTGCCAACGCGTGAGGCTGTCGCCAAGCTGGTATCTGCCCGCCTGGCAGCCGACGTCATGGGCGTACCCACCGTGCTGCTGGCGCGTACCGATGCGGATGCCGCTGACCTGATTACCAGCGACGTCGATGAGAACGATCAGCCGTTCCTGACCGGCGAGCGCACACCCGAAGGCTTTTTCCGCACCAATCCCGGTATGGATCAGGCTATTTCGCGCGGGCTGGCATATGCACCGTATGCCGATCTGCTGTGGTGCGAGACGTCGACGCCGAATCTGGATGATGCGAAAAAATTTGCTGAAGCGATTCACAAACAATTCCCGGGAAAACTGCTGGCCTATAACTGCTCGCCATCATTTAACTGGAAAAAGAACCTGGACGACGTCACCATTGCCAAATTCCAGCGCGAACTGGGTGCCATGGGTTACAAATTCCAGTTCATTACCCTGGCGGGCTTTCATGCGCTGAACTATGGCATGTTTGAACTGGCTCATGGATATGCACGCAATCAGATGAGTGCATTTGTCGAGTTGCAGCAGAAAGAGTTTGCTGCGGCCGAGCTGGGCTTTACTGCTGTCAAACATCAGCGCGAGGTGGGTACAGGCTATTTCGACGCCGTCACCCAGACAATCGAAGGGGGACGCTCTTCGACAACAGCGCTGACCGGTTCTACTGAAGAGGCTCAGTTCTCTCACGGTTGATAGTGCCGCTGGCCCGGTGCGGTGTCTGGATTGACCGGATCGGGCGAAAAGCTTTGACTATAGACTAATAAGACTAATAAAGAGGGTCACCGGATTGAGTATGCCGGTGGCCCTCTTTGTTGGGCGCATTCCATCATTGATCACAGGGTTAAATAACCAATCATTACGCTTGTGTTAACCGGCAAGCGCCTGAGCCAGGACCTGCGGCAACCGACAAATGGTCGCAAAGCGTACCGCCCTTGTCCGGGCAGATGCATCATCAATACGGCATGGTGACCTGATGACCGCTGCTGCGCTGCCGGCTGGCCAGGCCATAAGCCAGCTCTGCCACCGAGGCGGCATAAAAATAGCTGCGATTGTATTTGGTGATGGCGAAAAAGTTGCGTGTGGCCGTGCGATATTCATGGCGGCCGCGAACTTCGTCGCGCAGATCAATGACACCGATCTCCTTGCCGTTCTGCCAGTTGCCGCCTGTGCTGCCGGCGCGCAGTGTCGCGCCGCGATTTTGCAACTGGCTCCAGCTCATGGATGGCTCCAGCCCGCCGTCAACCAGCGATGCCGCCCCGGCTGGTAATGTGACCGGCGCGAAAACGGGCGTATCGGCACGCCAGCCATGTTTGGCAAGATAGTTGGCCACGGACAGAATGGCGTCCTGCGTACTGTAGCGCAGGTCAATGTGCCCGTCATTATCGCCGTCGACCGCATAGTGCTCGATACTGACCGGCATAAATTGCGGCAGGCCGATGGCGCCGGCAAATGATCCGGTCGCGCTGTTGGCGTCCACTTTGTCCCGATAGTCCAGATCCAGCAGGGCAGCCAACTGGTTGCGGAACATCTGGCCTTTTTCCGGACGGTTCGGTTCCGGATGGTTAAAGCCTAGCGTGTACAGGGTATCCAGAACGCGGAACGATCCGGTTTGTTCGCCATACACCGTTTCCACGCCGATGATGGAGGCAATGATTGCTGCGGGCACGCCGTACGTTCTCTCGGCCCGGTTCAGCGTCTGCCGGTTGGCGTTCCAGAACGCGGTCCCCTTGCGCAGACGAATCGGCTCGACGAAACGGCTGCGGTAGCTTTGCCAGGCGCGTGTGACGCGTCCGCCTGAACCCTTGGGCGTCATCAGGCGAATGACCCGATCATCCACGGTCGCCGTGGCAAGCAGCTGTTCGATATGCGAGCGTGGTATGCCATGCCGCTCTGATACCTGGGCCACAAAGGTGTTCCGGTCCGCGCTCAGTTTTCTGTTTTCTGCCGCCCAGCCGGCGGGTCCGCTGGTGCCCGCTGAGGATGCCGAGCCGTTACTACTGCCCGATTGGCTGGTGGAGGAGCAGGCTGCAAGGGACAGCAGCAATACAGGAACAAGCAGTGCAAATGATCGTTTCAAGAGGAACCCCGTGAAGTTGTATTGAGATATGGCAGTTAGCAGCATCATGCCACAAGTTGCCGCAAAAACAGAGAGATTGAGTATGGGCCGCAGGATTGCCGCGCGTCTCGTTGCGCCGCAAAATATGGTAGATTGTATGCAGATAAAATAAGATCAATCAATAGTAAATCAGTAATTTGAAAGCAGGACGAATATTGTGGAGACACTATTCATAACGCATTCTTCGTGCCACAGACACGAAATGCATCCCTGGCATCCCGAGTCGCCAGCGCGGCTCGACGCCATTAATGATCGGCTTGTCGCCAGCGGTCTGGCCGATTTTCTGAATCATGTGCCGGCGCGCGAAGCACAGGAAGCCGATCTGCTACGTGTTCATACCGAGGAACATGTGCGGTTTCTGCGCGAGCATGCACCGCAGCGAGGGTATTTCAACGTCGACACCGAAGAAACCTGCATGAACCCCCATACATGGCAGGCGGCATTACATGCGGCAGGCGCCGGGCTGCAGGCCATTGACCAGATCATGGCTGGTCACGCACGCAATGCTTTTTGCGCCGTCCGCCCGCCAGGGCATCATGCCGAGCCGGCGCGGGCCAGTGGGTTCTGCTTTCTGAATAATGTGGCGATCGGCGTGCGCTATGCGCAGCAACAATATGGTCTCAAGCGCATCGCCATTGTCGATTTCGACGTTCATCATGGCAATGGCACCGAATCGGCCTTTGCCAATGATGAGTCGGTCATGATGTGCAGTTTCTTTCAGTACCCCCTGTTTCCGAACAGCGGCGTGGATCATCCGGCTGCCAATATGCACAACAGTCCCGTGGCGGCCTATACCAAAGCCGAAAAGATCCGCG
This sequence comes from Advenella sp., assembly GCF_052108595.1. Classification (NCBI taxonomy): domain Bacteria; kingdom Pseudomonadati; phylum Pseudomonadota; class Betaproteobacteria; order Burkholderiales; family Alcaligenaceae; genus Advenella; species Advenella sp. The sequence goes on along the minus strand of NZ_JBQEAU010000115.1, from coordinate 5,092 downwards.
AGCTGGTTGCGAGTCTTTGGCTGCCGGCCCTGGAGGCATTCAGGCCCGAGCTGATTTTTATTTCGGCCGGCTTTGACGCCCATCGCGAAGACGATATGGGGCAGCTTGACCTGGTGGAAAAGGATTACGTCTGGCTCACTAGCCAGGTAAAGGCGATAGCCGATAAACACAGTAATGGACGTATCGTCAGCATGCTCGAGGGTGGTTACGCGCTATCGGCGCTGGGGCGAAGTGTAGAGGCCCATATCCGGACGCTGGCCGGTCTGTGAGCTGCCGGGTGATGCTTTTTTTGCGATAAAAACCGGTTATTGATCCGAAAACCCGCTCTGTATTGCCAATATGGGGCGGTTTGTTGCGCTGTGCAAAACAGGAAACGCAAAATTCACGCGATTGAATGAATTAGTCAAATCGCTCGTAGCAAGCATGTAAAATAATCGGGTTCAGTAATAAGTCCGGGGCGAGTGCCCCGTAAATCAAGGAGATTGTTGGATGAAGGTATTGGTGCCTGTTAAGCGTGTTGTTGACTACAACGTCAAAGTGCGCGTGAAGTCAGATCAGTCTGGCGTTGATATTGCAAACGTGAAAATGTCAATGAATCCGTTTGATGAAATCGCTGTTGAAGAAGCAACACGGCTCAAGGAAGCAGGTACGGCCACAGAAGTCATTGCGGTCTCTTGCGGTGTGGCGCAGTGCCAGGAAACCCTGCGCACAGCCATGGCCATTGGTGCTGATCGCGCTGCGCTGGTTCAGACCGATGTCGAATTGCAGCCTCTGGCCGTGGCCAAGCTGCTCAAGGCAGTTGCCGAGAAAGAGCAGGTTAATCTGGTCATTCTGGGCAAGCAGGCCATTGACGACGACGCCAACCAGACCGGGCAGATGCTGGCTGCGCTGCTGGGTTGGCCGCAAGCCACGTTCGCCAGTAAGGTCGTAATCGAAGGCGAGAACGCCAAAGTGACGCGTGAAGTAGATGGCGGTCTTGAAACCATTTCGGTGAAACTGCCCGCTATCATCACAACCGATCTTCGTCTGAACGAACCGCGCTACGTTACGCTGCCAAACATCATGAAAGCGAAGAAAAAGCAGCTGGATACGCTGACACCGGAAGAGCTGGGTGTCGATGTGACGCCACGGATCAAAACACTGAAAGTGAGCGAGCCACCTTCACGCAAGGCGGGTATCAAAGTGGATGATGTGGCAGCGCTGGTAGACAAACTCAAGAATGAAGCGAAGGTGATTTAATATGACAACTCTAGTTATTGCAGAACATGATAACAAGCAGTTAAAACCGGCAACATTGAATGCGGTAGCAGCTGCGCAGAAAATCGGTGGCGATATTCATATTCTGGTTGCCGGCAGCGGCGCACAGGATGTCGCGGCCCAGGCGGCCAAGGTTGCCGGTGTTGCCAGCGTGCTGCTGGCCGATGCCGACCATCTGAAGGATTCCCTGGCTGAAAACATGGCCGAGCAGGTCTTGGCGGTTGCCGGCGATTACAGCCATATTGTTTTTCCTGCGACGGCATCCGGTAAAAATGTGGCGCCGCGCGTTGCCGCGAAACTGGATGTAGCACAGATCTCTGATATTACTGCGGTCGATTCGCCAGACACATTCGAGCGACCCATTTATGCGGGGAATGCTGTTGCCATCGTCCAGTCTTCCGACGAGAAAAAAGTCATCACCGTGCGTGTCACCTCTTTTGATGGTGTTGCAGCCGAAGGCGGCAGTGCCGAAGTCAAAACCCTGCAGGCAGTTGCCGATTCTGGTCTGTCTTCATTCGTGGGCCGTGAAGTGGCCAAGAATGATCGTCCTGAACTGACGGCTGCAACGGTTGTTGTGTCTGGCGGTCGCGGTATGGGCAGTGCAGAAAACTTCAAGCTGCTCGAACCGCTGGCCGATAAGCTTGGCGCCGCATTGGGTGCTTCGCGAGCTGCGGTTGACGCCGGCTTCGCGCCGAACGATTGGCAAGTCGGTCAAACCGGTAAAATCGTTGCGCCGCAGTTGTACGTGGCCATCGGTATTTCAGGTGCCATCCAGCATCTGGCCGGCATGAAGGATTCCAAAGTCATTGTGGCTGTTAATAAAGATCCGGAAGCGCCGATTTTTGGCGTTGCCGACTACGGCCTGGTTGCTGACCTGTTCACTGCCGTACCAGAGCTGGAAAAAGCAATCTGATCCAGTCCTGTTGCGATACGTGCGGGCAGATGCAATTTATTGATCTGCCTGCAGGGTGCAGCAGGAAACACGTTTGGCATAAATTTCACCCGTGATGCCGGCCTCTATCAGGTCGATACCACGGGTGAAATGCATTTCGCTGTAGTAATCTGAAGCGCCGCAATTTGACGACCAGCAGTCTGAAAAGTCGCAGTCCGAAGTGGTGTGGTCCGAATTGTTGACAGTCATGTCGCTGATGCTCGCATCAAGCCGCTACCCACATCTAACCGATATTCACCCCAAACTGACACCCACATCAATACGGCGCCAACGTGCATGGCACAACGCACCAGTTGTCCGGGCAGGACACCCCTGCGGCTTATTCGACCTTGATATTGGCTTTCCTGATGGTATCGTGGATGCGGCTGCCGTATTTCGCCATCCATTGCTGCGCTTCTTGCATTGAGCCGTTTACCCTGTGAACATTCAAGTTGTCAAATTGGGTTTTGATCTGCGCCGATTGCATCGCTTGTGCGACTGCGGCGTTCCACTTTTCGGTAATCGTTTTGTCCAATCCTTTTGGCGCCATCAGCAAGAAGGAAAACTGCATGTCAAAATCTTTCAGCGCTTCAATACCGCTTTCCGATAGGGTGGGTGTGTCCGGTAGCGCAGGTTCCCTTGATTGTCCCGCAACGGCCAGTGGGATCAGTTTTCCCGCCTTGATATGCTGCAAGGTGGAGCCACCCAGGGCCAGAAAACCTGTATCCACCTGTTTGCCAAGCAGGGCGTTCAATGCCGGCGCATTGCCTTTGAACGGAATGTTCGTCATGTTAATGCCCAGCGCCAGTCGCAGGCTTTCCATGGCCAGGTGCCCTGGTGTGCCGGCACCGGCCGATGAATAGTTCAGCGCTTTGGCTTTGGATGCCGCAATCAAGGAGGATAGATCCTTGATTTCCGATGTTTTTGGAACCAGCAGGACCTGCTCGAATGTGCCCAGCAGACTGATTACATCCAGCGTGGTCTCCGGATTGAAGCGTTTCTGGCCAAATATTAGCGGATTGACGGTGACCAGGGAATCGATGGTTGCAAGAAATGTATAACCATCCGGTTTCTGGCGGGCTGCATTTTCTGCACCGATCAGTCCGGAGGCACCGGGCTTGTTCTCAATCACTATCGGTTGGTCGAACTGGGTGGAAAGATTTGCGCTCACGGCGCGGGTAGCCAGATCAAGCGCACCGCCCGGAGGATAGTTCACAATGATGGTGATCGGCTTGTCTGGGTAGGCTGCCTGCGCCGTGCCGGCAAAGGCAATCGCCAGGCCGGCGGCCAGTGCGCGTTTAGCAATGGAAATTACAATTGACATGGTCGTCTCCTGTTCCAGGTAAGATGGTATCGCTCTTGGTTGCTATGCGCATCGTCCTGGAATCGATTTGGCCATACAGCCATAGGGCCATACAGCGAGAGTTGGCCGACGCCACCGCGTCGGCATGGTTGGTCAGTGATCTGAATCAGGCCAATGCGCTTGGATAAGGGCTTGTCTCAACCAGTTCCAGATTGGTGTAAGCCAGTTTTTCCATCATCATGGCCCGAATGTTCGACGCAGCAGGCGTATCCCAAAGGTTAACCATCTCGTCGGGGTCGTTCTGCAGATCATAGAGTTCGCCCCAGGAGGCCGCGTCGTAAATGGTCATGCGATAGCGTTGCGTCAATAGTGTTCGGCAGCGCACGCGCGTGTCAATACTCAGAATGACACGCTGACCTTCCTCTTCGATCAGCAGCGAATCGCGCAGGTCTTTGCTGCTGCCGTCCATCAACTGTTGCATGTCCTGGCCCTGAATGCCATTGAACACAGGCGCGCGGGCTCGCGTCAGGATGGTCGGTGCAATATCGATGGTGCTGGTAAGTGCGCTGGACGTTTTGTCGGCGGCGGCAGACATGTGGGGGTCGAACCAGATGAAGGGAACGCGGGTTAGGCCGCGGTAATGAATCGGGCCCTTCAGCATAAGCTGGTGATCACCCAGAAAGTCTCCGTGATCGCTGGTGAAAATGACAATTGTATTGTCCTGCAGTCCGAGGCGTTCCAGTTCGGCCATTACCCGACCGATTTGCGCATCGATATTGCTGATGGAACCATAGTTCAACGCCAACGCTTCCTTTGCTTCGCGCTCGTCGCAGGCAAATACGGCAGTGCCTTTTTTTGTCGCCGCACCGGAATCACGACGTTGATAAAGCCATTGGACATGTTGCGGCGGCTCATGATCGCTGTAGAACGAAGCGGGCAGGGTCATGTCCTCGGGTTTATACATATCCCAATATTTACCGGGCGGAGTAAAGGGATGATGCGGATCCGGAAATGACACTTGAAGAAAAAAAGGCTGTTCGCTGCCGGCGTAGTCGTTGAGTAGGTCAATGCTGCGGTCGGCGATATAGGCCGAAGGATACTGCTCTTCGGTCAGACGAGTACGCCATGCCTGACCGATTTGCGTTAATTTGTAGTCCGGGGCGGGTATGGCATTGTCGGGCCCGATCAGTGACTCTGCGCCGGGCACTTCACGACGCAGCCAGTAGCGGTAGTGTCCATGTACGATGTCGGCATGATCATCCACCAGATAGACTTGCTCGAACCCATAATACGGATAATCAAGATCGTAATGATCGCTGTCGAGCCACCTGCCGCGCTTTTCCTGCTCATAGTTGCCATCATCAGCTTCAAAGGCTTCGTCACACAGCCGGTCTGCCGGATCCTGTGGCCAGAGTGGTGCCAATGCAGTCATATTCTGCAAATGTATTTTTCCTACCTGTGCGGTGTGATAACCGGAAAGACGCAGCGCTTCCACGAAGGTGCGCGCTTTGAGCGATAGCGGTATGCCGTTGTGGCGTGCTCCATGCACCGACGGATAACGACCGGTCATCATGCTGGCGCGGTTCGGCATACAGATGGGG
>NZ_JBQEAU010000114.1:0-15307 GCF_052108595.1 Advenella sp. | reverse complement strand
CACCAACACGACCAGCAGCACTGCCTCCAGCAGCGTGCTGACGACTGCCGTGATCGAGTCGCGCACAAAGATGGTGGTGTCATACACCGACTCATAGCTGACGCCGGGTGGGAATCCCTTCTGGATCTCATCCATCGTGGTAATCACCTGGTTTCGGATGTCCAGCACATTGGCGCCAGGTGTCTGGAATATTGGCAACGCCACGGTGTTCTTGCCGTCCAATTGTGCGCGCAAGCTATAGTCGTTTGCGCCAAGCTCCAGACGGGCCACGTCGCGCAGGCGCACAATCTGGCCGTCGCGACCGCTCTTGAGCACGATATCGCCGAATTCCTCGACGGTGGTCAATCGTCCCTTCGCATTAATTAAGCTCAGAAATTGACTATTGGGCATCGGTTCGGCGCCAATCTGGCCAGCTGACACTTGCACGTTCTGCTCGCGCATTGCCGTGACGACGTCGCTTGCGGTCAGGTTGCGGGCGGCGATCTTTCCAGGATCGAGCCAGGCTCGCATCGCGTAGTCGCCGCCGCCAAACACCCCGACGTCGCCGACACCGGGAATCCGTGCAAGCGTGTCCTTGACATGCAAGCGCGCGTAATTTCGCAGATACTGCGAATCGTAGTGGTCGTCCGGCGAGACGAGGTTAACAACCATCAGGAATGTCGGTGACTGCTTTTGTACGGTCACGCCCTGGCGGCGCACGTCTTCGGGCAGACGCGCTTGCGCCTGGGCAACGCGGTTCTGCACACGCACGGTGGCATCGTCGGCGTTAGTGCCAGGGCGAAACGTCACAGTCATCTGCAGCACGCCATCAGAGCCGGCGACCGACTTCGAGTACATCATGCCTTCGACGCCGTTGATCGCTTCTTCCAGGGGGGCGGACACGGTTTCGGCAATGACCTTGGGGTTGGCGCCCGGATACACGGTGCGCACCACCACTGACGGTGGCACGACGTTAGGGTATTCGTCAGCCGGCAGGATCGGGATCGTAATCAGGCCGGCGGCGAAAATCACGATAGACAGGACCGCAGCGAAGATCGGGCGGTTGATGAAAAACTTTGAAAAATCCATGGCGCCGATTTCCTCAGTTCTTCGCGACGTTGGCTGCGATCGGCTGCATCGGCACGGCTTTCGCATCAACCGGAAGGCCTGGCATGTACACTTTATCCACGCCGTCGACGATCACCTTGTCGCCAGGGACGAGGCCGCTTTCGACAATGCGCAGGCCGTTGGCCTTGCGGCCAAGCTTGACGTCGTGGCGCTGGGCCTTACCGTTCTCGTCAACAATCCACACGTATTTGCGATCCTGGTCGGTCAACACCGCCTTGTCGTTGATCAGCAGCGCATCGAACTGCCCGCTACCGAGCAGGCGCACGCGTGCAAACAGGCCGGGAGTGAGAGCCCCGTCTTTGTTGTCCAGTACGGCACGCATACGAATGGTGCCGGTATTGCTGTCGACCTGGTTGTCAAGAAAGTCGACGGTACCGCGATGCGGGAATCCATCTTCGTCGGATAAGCCGACCTGTACGGGCAACTTGCCGTCCTGCTCGCTACCACGCCGACCGTTGCGCGTCATTTGCGCATAGTGCAGGAACGCACTTTCATCGGCGTTGAAATACACGTGTACCTTGTCCTGCGAGACCAGCGTGGTCAGTACACTGCCTGCATCGTCGGCGCTGACCAGATTGCCGGCTGTGACTTCGGCCCTACCTGCAAGACCCGAAATCGGTGCGCGCACTTGTGTCCACTCAACGTTCAGAAGCGCAGCACTCACGGCTGCCTCCGCCGCTTGCGCATCCGTTTGTGCGACTGCGGCGGCGGTGCGTCGTTGTTCGTACATCTCCGTAGACACGGCCCGCTGAGCGACCAGGACCTGCGCCCGTTTGGCTTCGCTGGCACTTTGGCTGGCATGCGCGCGGGCGCGCGCCAGTTGGGCTTTGGCCTGTGCCAAGACAGTGCGGTAGCTGCGCGCATCGATGACGAACAGCACATCGCCCTTGTGCACCTCCTTGCCTTCGGTGAAGGTGACGCGCTCAATGTAGCCGGAGACGCGCGGGCGCAGTTTAACGGTTTCGACCGCATTAATACGGCCGTTGTAGTCATCCCACAGTCTGACGTCTTGCAGCGCTACTTGGGCGACGCTGACTGATGGAGGTGCCATGGACGCCGTTTTGGGCTGGTCACTGCAACCAGTCAGCATCATGACGGTGATGGCACAGACAACCCAGGCGGCCAATATTGATCGCTTGCGGTAAGACATAATGGAGGAATACATTGAAGGTGCTTCTGTTGAAAATGAAAGAAAAAATCAAAACGGGGACGCTGGATCACAACGGAAATACCGTGTGTCGTGCAGCGCAGAGTGCAGAATTCGTTTCGGTCTGGCGAGGTCAAATGCCAATTGATTACAATATAGTCTTAACCCTAAAATAGATAAATAGTTAAAAATAAGATAGACTGTTGTCTATAAAGACAATAATTGCTACGAGTTTAATCAAGCCGTTCCAGAGGGTCGGGTTCACCTCGGTCTGTTGGTTGATACCTAAGTTAAAAGTTACCTACTATGTCTACGAGCACATCAATAGATCTACCAGAAATGAGATTATTCGCGGCAGTTGTGACCGATGGCTCCTTCACGGCGGCCGCGGATCGACTCGGCACGGATAAGGCGCGCGTCAGCCGCATCGTCCGACGTATGGAAGAAAAACTCGGTGCTCAGCTTCTTACCCGATCGACACGTCGTCTTAGCGTCACCGAGGTCGGGCGCGACTACTTCGAACGCGCCATGTGTATCCTGACTGCCGCCGAGGCAGCCCAGGCTTCAGTAGCGCAACAGTCCAGAGAGCCAAAAGGACTGATCAAAATCACGGCGGGCGCCGAGTTCGGGACGATGGTCGTGGACGAATGGATCGCGGCGTTTTTGCGGCAGTCACCGAAGGTGACGGTGGAGGCGGAATACACGAGCCGCCAGGTCGACATCATTCATGAGGGGTTCGATGTCGCGATTCGCGTCGGTACGCTCGATGATTCAGGGCTCTCTGCGCGCAAGCTCGGCGAGATGGTTTTCGGGCTGTATGCCGCCCCGGATTATCTGAATCGCGGACCGGAGTTGTCCACAGTTAGCGATCTGAAGCATCACGATCTGATCATGACGAGGGCGCGTGGCCGCTCGAACTGGACCCTTGTCAATGGATCAAACACAGAGAGGATAACGGCGTCCCCGCGCTGTGCGGTCAATAGTACGATCTCCGCGAGAAACCTGGCTCTTGCAGGACTTGGTATCGCGCAGTTGCCCCGTTTCATGGCTGAGCCGTATGTGACCGATGGCACATTGTCATGGGTACTTCCTGATTGGGCAGATGCCCCCGCTCCTGTTCACGCCGTATTCGCATCAAGCCGGTATATGGATCCCAAAGTGCGCAGTTTTGTGGATCTTATTTTGAGCACGTTTAAATGCGGTGACTGTAGTTCACGGGGAATGACGGACCGACAGGAGCAGATTGCAGCTTAGCCACTTACTATTGCACCCATTGAGTTAGCCGATTTACCGTTCTGTGGGCACGATGTAGAGTTCCGGCGGTGCTAATCAGCATCAATGAACAGTGTAAATATTTTTATCTTTTTAAGATGCTATAAGTAAAGAAACTGTAGTTAATAATTGTACTTATTAACTGCTTCGTCTTGAAATGCCGGGCGGGTATCTGAATGGAGTGCAAAAATATTCGCTGCGCCTGGGCGCCATTGGTCTTGCGCTGCCATTGATGTAGAAGATGAGCGATCGTTTTGGCGTAGTTCACTTATAATTTACCGGCCTCTACTCATTAGCGCTTCAAAAAAATATTCCCTTATGCGTATTCGTCACCTCCCAACGCTCATCGGCGTCATGCTGTCCTTTGCATCCACTTCGTTTGCCAATACGTCTTCGGGCACAAACACGGCGCCCTGGAACGAGTGGATTTCCATCACGACCGAAGGCGAAGGGCCCGATCTAATTTTAATTCCAGGACTCGCTTCGTCGCGAGAAGTCTGGAGCAAGCAGGCTGTTAAGCTGCGGAAAAATTACAAACTGCACTTAGTTCAGATTTCCGGTTTTGCCGAATCCGCTCCTGCGGCCAATACGGAAAACGGTGTGGCCAAACCGGCAGCGCAAGCCATTGCAAATTATATCCGCGATGAGCATATTCTGACACCGGCAATCATCGGACACTCTTTGGGTGGTGAAATTGCACTCATGCTTGGCGCTCGCTATCCAGAGCTGGTAGGCTCACTCACTATCGTCGATGCTCTGCCGTTTTATAGCTTGCTGTTTGATCCCCTGGCTACTCCCGAGACAGTGAAGCCTCGTGCCGAAATGATCAGAAGTGCAATGCTAGCGGCGCCATCAGATCAAACACTTGCGGCACAAACCGAGGCGATCGCCAACCTTGTCAAAACCGAGGAGGAACGGCCAGCGATTGTCAGATCAGGTATGCAGTCTGACCGCAAAACGGTTGCGAATGCAACCTACGAGTTAATGACAACGGATCTTAGACCGGAGCTTAAGCACATCCGTGCTCCTGTAAAGGTTATCTATGCGTATGATGCTGCCTATGGTATTCCGCCTGCTGCTGTGGACAGCATGTATAAGAACGCTTACCACTCAGCTTCTAAGGCTATATTCCAACGCATTGATGGTAGCTTTCATTTTATTATGCTCGATCAGCCTGACCAATTTGAGCGGGCGTTGACCGAATTCCTTAAGCAGACCCGGTGAAGTGCAAAACCACAACAGCAGCGGTTTCGGCGTAGAACGCGTCGTACCATTGGCTTGGTACCGCTACTTCTAACGTATGCAAAGTCGGTAGATGTTTTGACTCGTACTGTCATTCGCGTAAATCAGCGATGGTAAAGACCCAACCTAACATATCGCATCAGGCTTTCTGGGCGGGAGTTTGCGCCGACGTTAGGATTGCTTCTCCTGCTGCTGTTGACCTATACTGCTGTGAGCCATCCGCAAATCTTTCTGTCAACCTAGGAGTCTTCCATGAGCGAACTGATCCTCACCACATACGACTGGGTTCCCAAGATGCCGCGCGGCTTTGTGCGAGATTTGCGGATACGTTGGGCTTTGGAAGAGGCCGCTTTAGCCTATCGGGTCGAAAGCACATCGTTTCGAGATCGAGGCCCCGAACACTACGCGGCGCAGCCCTTCGGCCAGGTTCCTTGGCTTACCGATGGCGACCTCACCATTTTCGAGAGCGGCGCGATCCTATTGCATCTCGGCGAGAAAAGCTCGGCACTTATACCAACAGACCCGCACGGTCGAGCCGAGGTAGTGCAGTGGGTTATTGCAGCTTTAAACTCTATCGACCTGCCCAGCCAACCGTGGGCGCTATTCCGGTTCATGGGCTTTCCTGGAGAAGCGCCAGAGGCCAAGTTCGTGGAAGACTTCTTGAAGGCGAGGCTCGATCAGATGGAAGCGATATTAAAACGCCGCGAGTGGCTCGTAGCTGGACGATTCACAGTAGCCGACCTATTGATGGCGGACGTGCTTCGGCCGGTGAACCTGTTCGATGGGCTTGCAAATTACCCTGCTTGCAACGACTACGTCGCTCGCGCCACAGCGCGACCCGCGTTCCTTAAAGCATACGATGACCAGATGGCTCACTTTGCTGCGGCAGATACAGCCTGATACTTACGATGACAATTGAGGAGCAGATTAACTACTGCTATGTGCTACGTTTAAATTATTGATTAGCACTTTGATGTTAATCATAGTTTATCGAGCATGGATTGCGAAGAGAGTATCAGGGGTTTGTGTGGCAATCCAAATGATTTTTTAGCATAGTAAAATTTCATTTTTCAGAAAATCGAACATACGAAACATCTAGAAATTAGGGCCAAACAGGTGCGCCGTCAAGCCCTACAGCTTCTGAAAGACCGCAGATCAAATTTGCATTCTGCATAGCTTGACCAGCGGCACCTTTGCCTAAATTGTCGACCACACCCATTGCGATCACCAAGTTGCGCTTCGGATCGGCTGCATAACTGACGAACGAGAGGTTCGAGCCGGTAGCCCATTTGGTCTGCGGCGGCTTGTCGGTCACTCGGACAAACGCTCGTTCAGCATAAAAGCGTATGGCTGCGTCCAGGCACTGGCTTGTAGTAGCATCGCCACGACAGTAAATCGTGACAAGTACGCCGCGAGTCATCGGCACCAAGTGCGGAGTGAACACCAGCCCGGTAGCGCTGCTACCACTCAGCCGCTCAATCGTCTTTGCAATCTCGGGCATATGGGCGTGCTTCAGCAGCCCGTAGGGCACTAAGTTCTCGTTGCTCTCGGCGTATCCGAACGTGCTGTCGGCGTTGCCTCGGCCAGCACCTGAAATGCCAGTCTTGGCGTCAATCACAATGTTGCTAGGCTCGATCAGTTTGTTGACCAGCAGCGGCGCTAACGCGTTGAGCGTCGCCGCAGGAAAGCAACCTGGATTGGAAACACGGACCTGCCCCTCGATCTGGGTTGGCCAAACGTCGGCTAGGCCGTACACCCATCCCTCGGCGTACCGGTGGTCGCCACCGATATCGACGATTTTTACGCTTTTGGGGACACGCGCAAGCGCTTCAGTCGAGGTGCCTGTGGGCAGCGACGCGAACAGCACGTCAAGTTTCGGTAGCGTCACCGGGTCCCACTTTTGGATCACAAGTTCAGCCAGCTTTGCTGGCAGGCCAGGAAAGCGGTCTACCAACCGGCTGCCGGCGCTACCATCGCCAGCAGCGTAGACTAGCTCGAAAGACGGGTGGCTTGCGATTAGGCGCATCGCCTCGCCGCCGCCAAAACCGCTAATACCAACAATTCCGACGCGAATATTCATGATCCTGCCCTTCTCCTAGAGTGAATGAGTAAGTTTGATTTGATCGTAGCTGTCCAATAGCACCATGACCCTGGAATAAAAAGCAGAACCGGTAGCCTTCTGGCATCGACGACAATGACAGGTTCTAATATTCAGCGGAGGTGCCTCGCTTTGATTACTACAGGCACCACAAAGAAAGCTTTTGTCGATTACCGACATTTGCGCTTACTCCATTAGGGATTGGAAAGTAATTTTGCGCTCTAGGAGTTTGTCGGGCTTTTTGCTAGGGGATCACGACCGTGCTTGGTAAAATACCGCTCACCCACCCACGTCGTCAGACTGCGCAAAGCCCACGTCGTACAAATCATCATTCAGTCCCTTGAGCTGTTGCGACAACGGCACCTCGAACAGGCGAATATCGACCTCCGGTTCGTCCAGGCGGCACTGTGCCAACAAAGCGGGCAACCGCGACGGCGTAACGCCATCGGACAAGGCAATGCGTAACTGACCATGGAAGCCACTCGCCGCAGCCCTTACGCTGTCGCGCGCTTGCTCAAGCGCAGTGAAAATCCGGGGTACATGTTCAAGGAACAGCTTGCCCGCGCGGGTCAACTGTGTACTCCGGGTGGTGCGCGCAAACAGAGACACACTCAGTTCTTCCTCCAGTTCCTTGATGGCCCGCGACAGCGGCGACTGCTCGATGTGCAGCCGCTCCGCCGCACGAGCGAAGTGAAGTTCTTCGGCCACAGCCAAAAAGCAGCGAAGGTGTCTCAGTTCCATTCTTGATCCTGCTGGTGCTCTCAGCACCAAGGTTCTGCCGAAGGAGCAAAGTGAAGCTCGTCGCGGCGGCCAGGATGCAACAAGCGTCAAAAACCTCTGCGGGGCAACCTAACTAGCGGCTACGTCGTGCTCATCTCGTCGCCAGCAATGCGAAGCCGGAAAATGGCGTCAGGGCATAGCACTGCACGTCGAGCAGCTTTTGCGCCACATAAGGCAGGCCTTCTACAAAGTGCATCGCTTCATCTGAAGTGGCTGTTTCCAGCTCCAGCACCGCGCCTGCGCCTTCCAGCAGCCCATGTGCGGCACGCACCCTACCTGTGGCGAAGCCTTGCCAGACAGCCTCCAGTTCCTGCGCTGCGAGGCTTGCCAGCGCTTCGCCAGAAGCGTCCGTTTTGCGTGTGAGGATCACGATTGACTTCATCTCAGTTCTCCAATACGGCAGCGGAAACAGAGGCACAGCTTTCCCTGGATGCCACGGGGCGAGAGGTGCTGGCGATGTGCGCCGTCAAGCCGGTCTGATTCGGTGCAACGTGGTCAGCCAGCACGTGACGATCCGGATAGTCGCCGCCGTTCTGTGGGCGGAAAGCAATCGGCTCGTCGTCGAATAGCCGCTTCACCCGGTTGCGCCAGGCGGTAGTTGCTTGAGCAATTCCGTTGTCGTCGATGCGAGCCGTCCCATACGCGGCAAAGGTCGGTAGCACCTGCATGCCCGGAAAGAATAAGGTGCCATGCGTGATGGGAAAGAGTAGTTGCTCCAATGGCCCGTTGATGCCCCGAGGCGAATAGTCAATCGCTGGCCCGCCAACGGAGACTGCTAGCAGCGCACGCTTTCCCGCAAAGCCGCCTTCGCCGTAGCGATAAGCGTTGCCGGCCCCTTGGTAACCATAGGCCAAACCAAAGGCCCACACGCGATCCACCCATCCCTTCATGATCGCCGGCATGCTGTACCACCATAGGGGGAAGATCAGGATCACCGCGTCGGCCGCCAAAATCTTGCGCTGTTCCTCCTCTACATCGGACGTCTGGCAATCGTTAGAGAACGCATGCCCCGACTCCTCGATGAAAGACAGACGATCCTGATTGGCTCGCTTGGGGAAGTCTTGGCCATCGAATACAGCTTTCCAGCCCATACCGTACAGGTCGGACTTCATGACCTCGTGGCCTTGGGCTTTCAGCTCCTCGCTAGCTGTCTCGGCAAGTTGGTGTGTCACAGATGTTCGCTCAGGATGTGCATGAACGATGAGCACTTTCTTTCTGTTGATTAATTGCATAACTTGGCCTTCACAAAGGATCGAGATTAAGAAAGGTGATAGTTTGGATGGCCTCAATGTATTTGTGAAATTAAATTATTTTTGGTCTACCATTCAATATATGAATACCAAGAAGCTAAACCTCAATCTTCTAGTCACTCTGGAAACCCTCCTGGTGGAACAGAATGTGACCCGAGCAGCCGAGCGCCTGCACCTCAGTCAACCGGCGGTCAGCACACAATTGAGCCGCCTGCGCGAACTGTTCGATGATCCTTTGCTGATACCAATGCAGCACGGAATGATGCCCACGGCCAAGGCGCTGGAGCTACTTGACCCGCTTCGCCATGCGCTGGATCAGGTGCGTGCCACCTTGAGCGAGCATCGCCACTTCGACCCGATGAAGGCTCAACTCACGGTTGCCATTGCTTGCACCGACTACCTGCAAACGATAGTGATCCAGCCATTGGCGGTTACGCTGCGAAAGCGGGCACCCGGCGTACGGATTGCCTTGCGCCATCTTGATCCGAGCCAGTTAGAGGCGCAGATGGCCAGCGGCGAAGTGGATCTGGCGCTGATGACACCCGAGCATGGCCCTAGCAGTTTGCGCAGCCGGCATTTGTTCGACGAACGCTACGTGCTGATCGGTAGACAACGGCATCCCGGACTGCGACGCGGGCTTTCCGTGGAGCAGTACGCGCGGCTGGAGCACGTCATCGTCTCGCTACGTGGCGGTGACTTCACGACTCCGGTGGATGACGGGCTGACAGCACTGGGCTACCGCCGCAACGTGGCGTTTTCCGCAGCATCGTTTTTGGTCGTGCCTGAGATCGTCACCCGCTCGAACTTTGTTGCCTTGGTGCCGGAACGGCTGGTACGCGATCGCCACGAAACGCTCAAGATCGTCGAATGTCCTTTCCCCGTGCCGGGCTTCGCCGTGAGCATGCTGTGGCACGAGCGCAACCACGGCCACAGCGGTCAGCGATGGATGCGCGAAGTCGTCATGGAACTGGCGAGCGAGCTACAGCCCGAACAATGGTCTAGCTAACCTACAGACGGCCCCCGCTTCCGACCGATCTCCCAAGACACGACGCAGCCGCGCACTGTCGCGGCAATCTGCTGCCCCAATCGCTGCTCAACCATCGGCTTCCACGGCACCAGGCTGAATCCTATCTCGTCATCAAGCATGGCGTGGCACTCGTTCCCCAATCAGAACTTGGGAGGGTTCTCTGATGGCGTGTACGGTACCTTGCCGTCGCCATAAAACCGCTTACGCGTTGCTTGTGCCACTCGGTTGCCCACGCCATCCATCACGCCAGCCAGGGTGGTCTCTACACTGTTGGAGGATAGTGTGCCACGCACCGGGATGCTCAAGTGGCCTTGCGGGCCAGTAAACATCCATTCGGTCATTTGGCCATAGATCAGGCAGTTGTGGCTGACGAGGTCGGCTGGTGTTTTTGGGACACCATGTCGCGAGAAGGAGTGTCGGGAACTGACGCAGACCAGGGTCGCGCGACAGCAGTTCGGAAAGCATTGGCAACACGCGCAGACGACCGAATGTTGAAGGCGCTACTAAAGCTATGTACGCTGCCCAGTTTTATACATTGATCCTTTTTAGCTCTTTTTTGAGAAAATACAGTATAGAAATAATCATTTTTCAGAGATACAGTAGAGGCTCTTACCCACCTGACGAAAAGGAGTCACATATGAGCCGCATCACTATTCCCGCTATCGAGTCCGCCACAGGCGCCACCGCCGAAGTCTACAAGCAAGTTAAGAAGATTGCTGGAGGTCGGGTTCCGAACACATTTGCTACGCTGGGCTGCCTAAATCCGGCTGCCTTGACAGCAGTGCTCAACACTGAAGGCGCCCTGGCTTCAAGCAGCCTGAGCCACAAGGATCTTCATACCATCAAGCTGCTGGTCAGTACACAAACAGGTTGCGACTACTGCATCGCCGCACATAGCTTCATTGGTAAGCTGGCGGGTCTGCCCGTCGAGACTTTACGCGCTATTCGCAGCGGTCAGGTCACCGGTGATGGCAAGCGCGATGCCTTGGTGCGTTTCGTTTCCTTGTTGCAAAACACGAGCGGTACGATTAGCGAGAATGAGTTCGCAGCGATCCGTGCTGCCGGCTACACCGACAATCAGCTGGCGGATATCTCGCTGGCCATTGCTTTGACCATTTTTACCAATAACTTCAATCGCATCAACAATACCGACGTCGATTTTCCGTCTGTCGCGTAAGCCTTTTTGGGGCGAACACGGCAATATTCCATCCGCGTTCGTCCAACATCAACTTTTTTTACCTCACTTCTTAGGAGATTATTATGCATACCTTCCGTACAACCGCTTTTATCCTTTCGTCCATTCTCGTCGTCAGCACGCAGACTGCACGAGCTGAAGATCCCTTCTTTACTAGTGAATCCGGCTACCCGCCTGCGGCCAATACGCAAGGCTCGACAGTGACCCGTGCTCAAGTCAAGGCTGAACTGGCCAAAGCACGCGCAGCTGGTCTGATTGGCAATAGTGAATCTGATTACCCGCCTGCGGTCAATACACAGGGTTCGACAGTGACCCGTGCTCAAGTCAAGGCTGAGTTAGCCAAAGCACGCGCGGCAGGTCTGATCACAACGAGTGAGTCTGACGTTTGACTTATTCGTCCGACCACAGATTCACTCGACTTTTACTATCCGGAGGTAATCATGTCCGTTCTTCGCGCATACGCGCTCTCTCTACTATCTATTTTTGCTATCGGGAGCCAGTACCACCCACATGCCCATAAACACTCCTCAGACGCTTCCTGTCTTCTCTGTAAAACATGAATGTAGTCTGTGGAGAAGCCCCCATAGACAGGACTCAGTCTAAATGATTGCTTGCTTGTCTGTATCCGGGGGCTCACTACATTATTAGAAGCGCCTTTCTTTATGAGCAAGTAATCAAATTCCATCTTCATCATCTGAAATTTCAACTCATAGCTGTGGTTGCTGGGTTATATTATTTGTGCAAACAGGCTCTGGTCGTAGCAATGCGCAATTCGAATTCAGATTGCCTGTTGGACACTGATCATTACTCATATGAGTAAGCTTCAATCGCCTCAATTATTGTGTTGAATCTGGCTGTTCCTGACGACGCCATTGTCCAGGGGTCATTCCAATTTTGTCGGTAAACACTCGCCGGAATGCTGAGATGGACTGATATCCAACCAGTTCGGCTACGGCCTCGGTAGTCATATTGGGTTTCTTGAGTTGGTTAGCGGCTAGGCTCATACGAATATCAACCAACAGTTCGAAAGCCGAGTACCCCAGTTTATCTTGGAAATGCCGCATGAAAGTAGCACGTGACATGTTACATAGATCGGCTAAATTTTGTAGATTCCAGTTTTTCTGTGGGTCAGAAAACATAGCGGAAATGGCGGGTGCCAGTCGTGGATAGCTTGTTAACGCCAACAGTCCTACTGGCGCTTGTTCGGACTCGCTCGCTGCGCGTAGCGTCAGTGTAAACAACGCTGAGGACAAGGCATTGAGGATAGCATATCCGCCCACCTTTTCGCCGTCAGCTTCCATGCGCATCAAATCCACAAGGCTGCTCAGATGTCTTGCCGCTGCGCCAATGCTTGCATCATCCTTTGTATCGATGACTCGTACAACGAGATGTCTAGGCAAATAATTATGAATCAGTCGATCATGAGGTGGTGTGATTCGAAACCTCCCGCACAACATGTCCAGTCGTTCACCCCGACCGTCGTTCTCACTCAGCATCCATCCTGCAGAACCTTGGCGATCATGTGCCATTCTTGGTTTTTTCCCACTACCATCATGCAAAATGTGTGCAGATCCATGAGGCAGTAGCACAATATCGCCACTAACTAATTCCTGTGCTGTCTCTGTCTCAGGATCTTCGATAATAGCTCGTCCATGCAGTATGACGTGATAGGGAATTTCGTAGGCCGCAGAGGCCGCCTCGTTCATGCGCCATGGCGCGCTATAAACGCAGCGGACGTCAAGTTGACCAGTAACAGTAATAAGTTGCAGGAGGCGGCTTAGCCAATCAATTTGAGACATCGTGGTATACGAAGTAGGAGCGAAAAGAAGATTTTATAGAGTTTGATCCTTTTAAGGTTTTTTTTGAGGAAATTCAGTCTCGATATGTTTGCCGGATACTCCTAAAGTAAAGACTCTTATTCACTAAATAAAAGGATGATGTTATGAGTCAAACTTCTCTGCCTACGACCGACCCAGTATATCTCACCCCTCCCTCTAATCAATTTAATTTACAAATTGCTGAAAAAGGAGAGGGATCATTCGCTCTTCTGGCTTTCAACAGATGGGCATTGGTTGTTGTCTTTCTTTGGTTTGGTGCAATGAAATTTACCGCCTACGAGGCGAACGGGATCGCTCCGTTTATTGCGAACAGCCCCATCATGGGTTGGTTGCATACTCTTTTCGGAATTCAAGGGGCTAGTTATGTGATTGGGGTTCTTGAACTAGGGACAGCTGTAGCGTTGATTCTCGGTGCTTTTAAACCTATTTTTTCCGTGTTGGGATCCGCTATGTCAATTGCGACCTACGTAATTACTCTGACCTTCTTTTTAACCACGCCTGGCGTTGCAGAAATGACAGCGGGTGGATTCCCAGCTATTTCAGCTATACCGGGGCAATTTCTTCTTAAAGATCTTGTTCTGTTGGCAGCATCGGTTACGCTCCTCATTGCTTCTTTTCAAGATCTGCGTGGCAGTTTTCGGCATTAACAACTGAAGTAAATGGACAGGAACACCGCACCTAAAAAGATGTGGTACTCGAGGTTTTAAAAGGGGGCCATTGCTCCCTTTTTTTCCATATTTTGACAAATCCGTTCGCGTAAGAGATCTTTTTTTGCACGCGAAAAACACGGCACGACTTTCATTTGCGTTACTTAGTCTCGCCATTCTCGATGATCAGTATCACGTGAATGCTCAACTAGGCCATGCGGTAATATCGTACGAGATGTGATGCTGGTCGCCGTGATGCAACACATTACTACGTCGCAGACGGCTCAATGGCTCTACGATATCCTGAAAGTCACAAAATTCGTGCATGGTGTACTGTCCTTACAACCGGGCATCCATATCGGCAAGAACAGGCGTTACTGTAGACTTATTAGTGGTTTCCTGCTTGGGAAGAACCCAATTTGGGCGAGGGAAATGACAGGTATAACCGCCCGGCCGCTTCTCAAGATAATTCTGATGCTCCGGCTCGGCTTCCCAGAAGTCTCCGACAGCGGCAACCTCTGTGACAACCTTGCCGCCCCAAAGGCCGGAGGCGTCCACATCGGCTATGGTCTCCTCGGCGACGCGCTTCTGCTCGTCGTCGACATAATAAATTGCCGAACGGTAAGAGCTGCCCGTGTCTCTGCCTTGACGGTTTGGCGTCGTAGGGTCGTGGATTTGGAAGAAATACTCCAGAATACATCGGTAGCTTGTTCTAGCTGTATTGAAGACGATTTCGATTCCCTCCGCGTGAGTCCCATGGTTGCGGTAGGTGGCGTTCGGAGTGTCGCCGCCGGTATAGCCGACACGAGTCGAGATAACCCCGGGAAACATTCGGATCAAGTCTTGCATTCCCCAGAAGCAACCTCCAGCGAGTACAGCGCGCTGATGCATGTTAAATCTCCTCAACTTGATCGAGATATTCGCCATAGCCTTCGCTTTCCATATCCTCGCGAGGGATGAATCGGAGCGATGCGGAATTGATGCAGTAGCGCTGGCCACCGCGATCCGGTGGGCCATCCTGGAAGACGTGACCGAGGTGGCTGTCGCCGTGAGTTGACCGAACTTCAGTCCTGGTCATTCCGTGGGAAGTATCGCGTAAAGTGTTGACGTTTGCGGAAACGATAGGTTTAGTGAAACTAGGCCATCCGCAGCCCGACTCAAACTTGTCGGACGATGCAAAGAGTGGCTCTCCTGATACGATATCTACGTAGATACCGGGCTCCGTATGATCGTTGTATTCCCCAGAAAATGGGCGTTCGGTCCCGGCCTCCTGAGTGACGCGACGTTGTTCTGCTGTCAGTTGATTAATTGTTTTCTGCGACTTTCCATATTGCATAATCAGTCTCCAAAATTTTGAGGCTTAAGAAGCGCTAGCGCGGGACGGACCATCCCTTCGAGCAATTCTCGTTCTGGTCGTGTTCTCGCTACGACGCGCAGTCCGATATGAACGCCCAGTAGTAGCCGCCCCAGGTCAGTGGCCGATTGGGTTGCAGTTATCGTTCCGTCTTGTTGACCGGCTTGGACGCATCGACGAAAGAATGCCTCGATATGTCCGAGAACCTTGGTGACAATCTGCCGGAACTCTGGATCGTGGGGCGCAATTTCTAATGCCGAATTCACAAGCATGCATCCTTTTCGCTGTCTATCATCCAGGGATCGTTGAATGATTTCCGAGAAAAAAGCGCTAATTGCTTGTGGTGGAGG
>NZ_JBQEAU010000113.1:0-15341 GCF_052108595.1 Advenella sp. | reverse complement strand
ATTGACGACCGACAACATGGGATCGGTGTCATCGTCCTCAAGGAAACGCATTATGCCGACTCCTCTTGCAATAACAGGGTACGTTCAGCCCGATGCAAATCCTGCAGCAGCCAACGGCGGCGTATGGTGAGGATGAAAAAACAAAGGCTGGCAGCCAGCAGCGCGAGAATAACAGCCGAGAACGCGGCCACCATATTTTTGCCGACTTCCGTCGCATCGCCATTGCCCAGCGCCAGCAATGCAGGCCCCATCGGAATCATGGTGGCAATAAGGCCCAGCATCGGTGCCGTGCGCGACACAATTCGCAGCCATTCCAGCTGTTTCAGGATATAGAGTTCCAGATCACCAGAAGATATTGCCTGGCGCTGTAGATAGTGTCTGGCCTGTTTCAGCAGCCTATCGGCGCTTGCCTGCCGGCGCCTTTGCCAGCCTTCAACCAAAAACGCCCCCAGCATCCCCACCGCATACAGCAGAGACAAGACAATGAGAAACAGTACCGGCATAAGAAAAACGCGGGAGACTGCGTAAAGCACGTGTTCGATATCGGCAAAAAAATCCATAAGGTTGTCTCGGGTTATAGGGCTTGATCGGAAAAACGGGAATGAGCTCGGGTCAAATCTGTGTGATGTGTGTGTGACGGCCGGCCCACCACTGTCGGACGCCGCCCGTCACCGCTACAAATAGCAGCAGGAGTAAAACCAGTGGCGTTTCCGGAGAAGGTTCGGCTTGAACCTCCACACGCTCCAGAATCTGCCCATGCACAGCTTGTAGTTCCTGCTCAGTCAATCCCTGACTATCCGGCGATTGGTCTTGGGTAAGCCCTGCATCCATGTCGGGCGCTGCGCCTGAAGTCAAACCAAAGCCCTGAGCAACATCAGCAATGTAGCGGCGCGTCGCCTCGGCGCCGGTGTGTACGTCGAACTGCTCAGCCAGTTGCTGCCAGCGCCGGACCAGGTCACGCCGCGTTTGCTCGGATGCATTCCAGTAACCCTTGCGCATGGCTTCGGCCATCCGTTCGAGTATCTGCGCCTGCGCCGTCGGATTGTGCTGCTCGAACCAGTCGCGTGTACCCAGTTCTCGCGTGTCGTTCACATAGGTGTCGAACATGGCCTGCCATTGATCGTCACGCACTGACGCCGGATCCATGGCCTGCCAGCCAAACAAGTTATTAGTAACATTGAGCACCTGCAGCGTGCCGGCGTAACCTTCCTGCTGCATGGATTCAATCCATTGCGGATTTAAATAACGTGCGCGCAGCTCATTGCCTAGAAAACGCGCCAATCCGGTTGTGTTTACCCGGCCGTCACGCAAATCGGAAATCAGCAATTGCGGAGCCTGACCGTCAATGTGTCGTACCGCCGCCGATAAACCTCCCAGGAACTCAAATGGATGGTCTGTTGAGAGCACACCATGAAGATTCGAAGACCGAGACATAATCGCCGCCTGCGTACCGCGCAGTTGTTCGGCCAGCAGATTCGTTTTCGATAAGCTGGCACCCCATTGCCCCCTGCCATATACGTGCCTGCTGCTCGCAAGAAAACGCTGGGCCAGTTCACCATCATCTTTCCATTCGGTAGATCGTAGGGCCAGATCGGACACCCCCGTACCGTACTGTCCGGGAGCGTTACCAAAAATACGATATCGGGCTGCAGCGGCGGCCTGATCCGATGGCATGCCCTGCTGGCGCAACAGAGCGGCAATCCGTTGGTTGTTGGCCACAATCGGATTATCAGGTTCTTCCAGTGTGGCCAAGCGGGCCAGAGCGTCGTCAAGCAGTCGCATGAAACTGTCGAATTGGTCACGATACACGCCAGTAACCTGAATCACGACGTCCGTTCGTGGGCGACCCAGTTCCCTGGCAGGGATAATATCCAGCGCTGTGACCCGTCCTGCCGCATCCCAGACCGGACGCAGGCCAAGCGCATGCAGAATCTGAGCCTCAGTGATCCCTAGGTGGCGGATCGCCTCAGATGACCATAGGCTAAACGCAAGCTTGCGCGGCCACTGCCCATCATGTTCGGATCGGAATGCCTGAACAAGCTGTTCGTAAACCATCGCAGCTGAATCATAGGCTGCTCTCGCGGGAATTTTGTCGGCCTCAAAAGCGTATAAATTGCGGCCGCTCATTACATCGGGGTTGCGGACGGGGTCGCCACCGGCGCCCGGTTCAATAAAACCGCCCGCCAGTCCGGCAAGTAACGCCTCATTTTCCTGCGTGTCGCGTAAACGCCGATCGTTCGCCCTGGCACGATCGGCAAAATCAGCAATACGGTCAGGCAGAACACTGCTACTGGTTGGCTTTAGTAGTTGATGTAAGGCGAGATAGGCTGGATTATTTTTCAGCTGCATGTGATCTTCGACAAACAGCTCTTCCCTATCAATACCCAGGGCCGCATAGAATGGTTCTCCAAGCTGCTGCACAATGGTGCTGGCCCGGTGCTCGTCGCTTGCGGGCTGCCCAAAGGTATGCAATCCCAGCGACGTTGCCGTACGTGCCAGTTCATGCAACTGGTTATGTACGGCCTGAAGAAAACCGGGAAAATCACGTTCGGCCTGCAGATCACTCCAACCCACATCCCGATGCAGATTCGCCGCGAATGCGGTCTCCCGGATACGCAACGCCACTCGTTCACGGACCATTCCCTCGTCAAGCTGCTGATATTCATGAATCAGGTGGTGCAGATCGCGCAGTTGATCGTATAGCCCGGCAGGCGCAAAGGGCGGCGTCTGGTGACTGATAATCACAGCCCGCCCGCGCCGCTTGGCCTGGATCGCTTCGCCAACGTTATCCTGAATATAGGGATAGAACACTGGCATGCTGCCCACTGCCATCCAGGGATAATCGCTGGCAGCCAACCCGCGATCCTTGCCAGGCAGCCATTCCTGGGAACCATGTGTGCCCAGGTGAATGAGTGCATGGGCAGCGTATTGTTGCTGCAAATATAGATAAGCAGCCATATAGAGGTGATCGGGTACGCTGGCGGTGTCATGGTAGTGCTTAGCCGCGTCGGCATGGCGCGGCATCTGCGGCATGACCAGCAGATGTCCGATCTTCCACCTTGGAATGACGAAGTGACGTTGACCGTTGATTTCTCGTATCGTGCGATGGTCGCCAGGCAAGCCGTGATGGCGCAGTTGTTTCTGCCGCTCATCCGGCAAACCAGAGAGCCAGTTTTCATAGGCAGACAGCGGATACAGTGCAGCCAGATCTTCTGCCATTAGTTCGTCCAGCGATACGCTACCGTACAGGGCGCCCAGCATGCGTTGACCTTTGTAGATGACCTCTTTTTCGCTCACGGGCTCGCCCATGTCATAACCTTGCCCCGCCAATGCGGCCTGAATAGAAACAATACTGCGAGGCAGATTTAGATTGGATGCACCCAGGTTTTTTTCACCCTTCGGGTAATTCCAGAACAGCAAAGCGAGCCGCTTGTCTGCAGCAGGAGTATGTCGCAAGGTGACCAGGCTTCGCAGTTTACCAATCAATGCCTGCGCTTGTTGCGGCAGCAGCTTGTCTACCCCTGCTGTCGCGGCAGACAGCACCAGCGGGTCACTGACGCCCCATCCTTCCGGCCCGGCAAGGAAAACAGCGGCAGTACGCGCATTGACACCGCTAGGTGCGCCAGGCCAGTCCAGTGCCTCACCTTCGCGAAAACGCAGCGTCTGGATTACCGGAACATTCAACGCTTTGAAATCGCGCGTGCGCTGGGCGCCGCCTCGCATATGAGTCAAGTTGACCAACACATCCACCGCAGCGTTCTGCAGCGCCGCTTGCAATCCTTTCGGGTCATCTGCATCGGCCCAGAAAACGATAGGCAACAAGCCAGCAGTCTCACTGCGACGAATCAATTCATCCACTTCGCCGGTCACGAAGTCTGTCACCGTGTGCCTGGATATAAAAAATGCCACCCGGCCAATGGAATTCGGCCCCGAGGGAGAAAACGCAGATGCATGCCAATTCAGATAGGAATGTACATTGTCGAAGACCCGCGAAGCTTGCGGATGATAAAAGCCTGTAGCAGGAAGCTTTTCAGGCGGTGCCAGCAAGTCACGGGATGGCGCAAGGCCTTCATGAATTGACCTGACCAGCGCGAAAAAACGTCCGTAATTGGGTTGCCCACCCGCGGCATAGAGCCCGGCCAATGCGCTGCCTACGGGAGACTCCAGGCCTGTCCAGGCTGGCCGGCCGCCACCAACGGTCAGGCGAGGAGCCGCGCCACGCTTTTGTTGCTGCTCTGCCTGGGCCAGCCGCTGCTCGACCATTGATCTGTCACCTGGCCTGGGGGTGTCCAGCACGGTGAATACTCCACTGGCGACGGCTGCGCTTAGCGCCTGTGGCGACGCCGTGTCGACATTGAAATGCTTCAGCTGCAGACCGTGCCTTCCAGCAATAGTCTGCAAGTGCCGAAACTTTTCTACCGAGACAAAACTATTGTGCAGCACTTGCACCACAGGACCGGCAGACACGCAGACAGGCGCCACGCCAACCAAGCCAATGATCAGGCAAGAGCAAATGCCCCAAATCAATCGAGACAATCGCATCAGAACTGCACCCGCATTCCGACAAAGTAGCGCCGCCCCTCGTCTGCCCGACTGTACAGGCCAATATCATCATTGGCCAGGCGCTTATCGGTCAGGTTTTCCACCCCAACCTGTACAGTGACGTTGCGGCTCAAGGCGTAATCCATATACCAATGCAACAGTGCATAGCCGGGACGTTTGCCTTCCTTGTCTGAGCGAAACTGCGCGCCGATATACTCGAGTTGCATGCGTGTAGACAAGGACGCCAGCGGTTTCCAGGCCAAAGTGGCATTGGCGCGATGCCGGGAACGATCGGGCATCGGTTCCCCTGTGATCTGATCGCGAGCATCCAGGTAGGTATAATTGGCATCCAGTCTCCAGCGCGCGGAAAGATCCGCACCTCCCGTTAATTCCACACCTTGCAGGCGAACCCTGGCAACATTTTCGTATGCCAGACAAACGCGACCGGGGGCAAAACAGGTCGGCTGTCTGACGGTATCAATCAGGTTGCGTACGTTATTGTGAAAAAAGGTTGCGCCGGCCGACCATGTGTCAGCCTCATAGGCCGCACCCAGCTCATAGGAAAGATTGGTTTCCGGTTGCAAATCGGGATTACCCCGGATAACGCCCCGCCCGCCCATCGCTGCCCATGATTCGAACTCGGCAGACAACTGCTTGAGCGTTGGCGCCTTGAATCCGCGTCCGACTCCGGCCTTCAGGGTCAGGCCTTCTACAGGATGAAAAAGCAAATACGCACGAGGGCTGATCTCCCACCCGAACTGCTCGTGTCGGTCAAAACGACTACCCAGCACCAGTTCCCAGCGGTCGGCAAGCGTAATCTCGTCCTGCACGAAAAGCGCATAATGATTTTGCGCTTTTTTTCCGACGCGATTCACATTTGGATCTTCCAGGCTTTCCCGCCTGAACTGCCCGCCTATGGTCAATCGATGAATGGAATTGAGCGGAAAACTTGCTTGAGTATCAAAGACAGTATCGACGAAACGATTGGGACCACTTGCCTGACCGCCGTCGCTGCGCCATATCTGCCGGTCAAGTGTGCTGCGATACAACTTGGCCCGGGTGCTCCCCCAGTCCCACTCCCCTGTGTGAGAGAAGGCATAACGGCGACGTTGTATTTCATTCTCTGATTGATACGGGATATCGCGGCTCCCGCCATATACACCCGCCTGATCCTCGTTGGTCGCGTCCACCGACACGTCGATGCGCTGACGTGCGTCTGGCGTCCAGCTCAGGCCAAGATGCCCGGTCACGGCGCGCTGGCGGTCCAGAGCGCTCAATGTCGTGTTGGAAGCATCGCGCAACATATTGCGCCGCCTGAATTCACCCCAGGCACTCAGGCCCAGGCGGCCCGGTACCAGCGGCCCGGCAATGTAAAATCCGTTTTTATATTGATTACCGCCCAGGCCATGATCGGTGACAAGCGCGTAACTGCTCAGAGACCCGGCCCAATGGTCGGTAGCTGAACGGGTAATGACGTTCACAACGCCGCCAAGGGCTTCCGAACCGTACAGCGAAGACATTGGCCCGCGCACGACTTCAAGCCGATCGATGGCCTCGGCCGGCACCCAGCCCAGTTCCATATCCGAGTGCGCGATGGCAGAGGATGATGAGCTGATTCGCTGTCCGTCCACCAGCATCAGGGTATGCTCCCCGCTCATACCCCGAATCGAAATGCCCCTGCGGCCCTGGCCAACGTCCGCCAAGCTTACACCTACCGTACCTTTAAGCGCATCGGCCAGATCATTCACTGGGCGCCGGCGGATGTCTTCGCCCGAGACAACCGCAATACTTGCAGGTACATTGTCGGGCGCTCTGTCATTTGCGGTCGCAGTGACAACAACGCTTGGCAAGGTCGTCACATAACCATTCTGCGGTGATGAAGCGACCGCTTGTCCTGCTTTCTGTGGTTCTTCTTCCATAATCCGGGTTTGAGCCTCTGCTCCAATACTCCAGACTGCCAGCGCAATCAGGCTCGAGACCACTCTACTACTCTCACTCATACCATATCCGGTTTTATGCGGTTCATTAGCTCACGTACAGCATCATGGGCCAATATTGCAGTCGCAATCGAAAATATTGATATGTTATAACATTACACACAAAAGCGCTAGAAGCATTTGCATTGACATTGAATGTCAGTTCGACATCACTCTGGTAACGAACATCTTCGGCCATATCGGCCAGGTGCCTAAAATTGCGCCAAACCGCGCCACGTGCGTGCAGCTTCCACCCATGCTTGAGCGTCATACCTTGACAGGACGGTCGAAAAATTATTAAGGGCTCTGTAGATGACCGACGCATGGCGTTGGTCATCTACAGAAAGAATGAGCAATCGGACAATGAGCCGAGAAAAACAGTGTTTCGAATATCGAAATACTAAGGCGTTATATTGAGAAAAGTACGCCGATATAATGCGATCAATAAAGACAGCGGATGCAATGGTTTTTGCGACACGCAACACAACAACCTTTCAAAGGATACGGAGATGAAGGTAAACCTTAGACAACGGACACTCTTGCTGTCGGTTGCCACGACAATCGGCCTGTGTATGGCCAGTACCTCATTCGCTCAATCGGCTGCTGACAAGTATCCGGAAAAGCCAATCAAGATCATCGTGCCCTTTGCGGCGGGCGGGCCGGTAGACACGTTTGCACGCGTGATCGGCCAGAAAATGCAGGAGCATTGGGGGCAGCCGGTACTGGTTGAGTTGCGACCCGGCGCATCCACCTTGATCGGAACGACCGCGCTGGCCAGATCGCCGGCAGACGGTTATACGCTCATCATTTCGGTCAGCAATCACACGACCAACCCGGCCATGCGCTCAACGATGCCCTATGACACACTAAAGGATTTTCAGCCCATCAGTCTGATGGCTCGCACGCCTATCGTGGCCTACGCCAATCCGGGATTTGAAGCCAATAATCTGACCGAACTTGTTGCGTTGGCCAAACGCCAGCCGAATGTCATCAGCTTCGGATCTGCCGGGACCGGATCTATGACGCATTTGACCGCCGAACTGCTGAAACAGAATACAGGCATAGACATTCAACATGTTGTCTACAAAGGCGGAACCCCGGCTCTTATGGACACAATGGCAGGTCATATACCCATGACCTTCGCGACGGTGGGCCAGGCGTGGGAGCAATATAAAAGCAAGAAGGTCAAGCCTCTGGGTATTTCTTCCGAGAAACGTTACCCTTCCATGCCCGATATTCCTACATTCAAGGAACAAGGGATAGATGTGGTTACGACGGAATGGCTTGGCCTGTTGGCGCCAGCCGGCACACCACCTGACATCGTTGCGAAACTGAATGCCGAAATTCGCCGGATTGTGGCCCTTCCCGGGTTGGGCGATCGACTTTCAGCCATGGAACTGGTCAGTTCCACGCCTCAAGAGCTGGACGCTTTCATACGAAGTGAGATGGACAGGTGGACTCCATTGATCCGTCAGCTTGGAATCAAGGTTGATTAATTACTATTCCAAAACCAGCTATCACGTTAAATCTATGAGTAAAAAATTCATGAACCATTCCATAAGCTCCAGTGCTCCGCAAGACCTCGTATATGCACGTTATCAGAAAGCATCGTTCGTCTCAGAAGAATTGAACACAACGATCGAGACCATACTCAACCACCGCTCCGTCCGTGCATATACCGACGAAGTGCTGAAACCCAATACGCTCGAACTGCTTGTTGCTGCTGCACAATCTGCATCGTCTTCCTCCAATTTGCAGACATGGAGTGTGGTGGCGGTGCAGGATCCAGCGCGCAAGGAGCGGCTGGCCCAACTGGCAGGAAACCAGGAACACATTCGGCGCTGCCCGCTGTTTCTTGTCTGGGTGGCCGATCTGTCACGACTGAAATCCCTGGGCCTCAAGCGCGGTGTGCCTCATGCCAGTCTTGATCATTTGGAAACGTTCCTGGTTGCAACTATCGATTCAGCGCTTGCCGCGCAGAATGCCGCACTCGCGGCCGAATCCATGGGTCTTGGGGTCGTCTATATCGGTGGGATGCGCAATCATCCAGAGGAAGTCGCCAAGGAGCTTGGTTTACCTGATTATGCGTTCGCAACCTTTGGCATGTGTATTGGCTATCCGGATGTACTCAGGCCCGCGTCGATCAAACCACGCCTTGCTCAGGCTGCAGTCCTTCATAAGGAGAAGTATGATGCATCTGCCCTTAATGCCTCGACGCAAAGCTATAACGCAACCATGGCAGAGTTTTACGCGACGCAGGGCATGAAAAACAGCGGCCCTTGGGATCTGCATTCCTTGAATCGTGTTCGCGGCCCGGACGCGATGGCAGGACGGCATCGTCTGGTTGAAGCGCTTAATAATCTGGGATTTGAACTGCGCTAAGGCCAGGCAAAGGGACGGCATGTATGTGGAGACGGTCAAATAGCGCGGATAATCATGCCAATTTCCTAGGAAGACTCAGGGACGCCAATCCCAGTCTGCTGCCACGTTGTGCACGCGTTCGCCAACCCAATGGACGAAAGCTCGCACCGCCGAAGACAAATGCCGGTTTTGAGGATAAATGACTGACAGAGGAACTGACGGGGCCTTGTACTGTTCAAGGACCTGAACCAGGCGGCCGGCACGCAGGTGTTGTACTGCAAGAAAGCTGGCAATGCGTATCAATCCAAGCCCCTCAAGAGCACATGTCACGTAGGCATCGGTATCGTTCACAGCGAGAGATCCTTTTACACCGACTTCGCGCTCCTCGTCATTCAAGACAAAGCGCCAATTCTGCGCCCTGCCCGTGAGCCCTGAATGAAATTCGATCACTTGGTGATGTGCCAGGTCCTCCAGTGAGCGCGGTGCGCCGTATTGTTGTAGATAGTCAGGGGAGGCGCAAATCAGCCATTCGAAACTACCTATCTTGCGCGCCACCAACAACGCCGAAAACGTTGGTATGCCGGCCCGTACTACACAGTCGACTCCCTCCTGTATCAACTCTACAGGCCGGTCGCCAAGTGTCAGTACTACATCAATCTCGGGATAGCTAGCCTGAAACGTCTTTATAGCGGGTAAAACAACCAATCGTGCAAAGGACGACGTCATGCCAATTCGTAACCGACCCCGAGGCTTGAGTGCGTTGCCCGATAAATCTGCTTCCATCCGCTGAACCTCGTTCAGTACATGTTGGCAGTGATCGTAGTAAAGAGTGCCATCGGGTGTGAGGCTGAGCGTTCGTGTCGTGCGTTGCAATAGTTTGACGCCAAGAAAAGCTTCCAGATCTTGAATTGCCCTGCTTACTGTGGAACGAGGTATTGACAGGCTCATTGCCGCACCCGCAAAACTGTGAGATTCGACAACACGACAAAATATCTGCATGACCCGAATTCTATCCACCGGCGTCCTCCGCTAAGCTTATAAGTTGCTTCATTATCCCATTTTTTGCAATTTTGAAAGCAATTAAATGGGGCTTACGAATCGAACACACACCACCTATACTCAGAATTACTACTTTGCCGCAACCCCTTCCCTCATGCTGAATGCACTGCCAGCATATTATGCAAGAAAACTGCAACAATCATCCTAAACCATAAAGGACATCTATCTTATGAACGACCTGCCTGAGAACGTCAACATGGACAATATTTTAGTGTTAGGCGCAGGAGAACTGGGAATGGCTATCTTGCGCTATCTTGCCCCACGCCAGAAAAATGCCGGCTGCCCGCTTGCCGTACTGGTATCTCCGCAGTCAATGGATCACCCTACACAGGGACAAGCACAGAAGTACGGAGAACTGCGTGCCATGGGTGCACGTTTGCTGCCATTCGATCTTATGAACAGCGCCGTTGAAGATCTCATCCAGGTGTTCGGTCAATTTCATACTGTGATCAATTGCACCGGATTCGTCGCCGGGCCGGGCACCCAAATCAAACTGACCGAAGCCGTTCTTGCCGCCGGCGTCCGTCGCTATTTTCCATGGCAGTTTGGCGTGGACTATGACGTCATCGGCAAAGGCAGCGGCCAGCCAGTGTTCGATGAACAATACGACGTCAGGAACATACTACGGTCCCAATCGAAAACCGAATGGGTGATTGTTTCAACCGGCATGTTCACAAGTTTCCTGTTTGAACCAACAACAGGTCTAATTGATTTTGAAAGAGGCATCGTACGCGGTTTGGGTAGCTGGGAAACAAAAGTGACCGTAACAACGCCTGACGATATTGGCCGTCTAACTACCGAAATCCTGCTCGAGCACCCCAGGATTATGAACCAGGTAGTCTTTGTAGCCAGCGACACAGTTTCGTACAGCCAGCTAGCTACGATCGTGGAGGAAGTTACGGAGCGCACTTTTAAGCGCGACCTGTTGACAAAAGAAAAACTCGACACCGCTCTTGCACGGCACCCCGAGGACGTCATGGCTCGGTATAGAGTGGCATTCGCGCTCGGCGACGGAATGTGGTGGGATAAGGCCAAGACCTATAATGCCCAAAAAGGCATCCCGACAACCGACGTCAAAACCTGGCTATTAGCGCACAAGGCGAGAGTGGGCTAGTACAGGTCTGCTGTCTCAAAGGAGTAGAGGACGCGACTGTTTGGGAGCAACGCG
Source organism: Advenella sp. (assembly GCF_052108595.1). Classification (NCBI taxonomy): domain Bacteria; kingdom Pseudomonadati; phylum Pseudomonadota; class Betaproteobacteria; order Burkholderiales; family Alcaligenaceae; genus Advenella; species Advenella sp. The sequence goes on along the minus strand of NZ_JBQEAU010000113.1, from coordinate 4,235 downwards.
TCGTAAGTGCGAATATTGCTGCAATGAATACATTTAGTACTGGAAATCCTTGAGATACGCTTTAATCGCTTCGGCAACCGCAGTCGGCTGTTCCGGCAGCAAGGCGTGACCTGCATTGGCGATCGCTACTGTCGTTACCCGTTGCGTTCCCAGATCCTGGCTTAGTTGCCAACCAGCTTCTTGCGGCGCGAAGGCATCTTCCAGCGCCCGGACATCCAGGATCCTGGCATTGCCTGCTCCCCACCAGTTGTCGATAGGTGTTGCCGCCTTGGCGGCGCGATGGGCATTGGCTGCTTCAGGATACCATCCATCCAGCCAAACGGACGCATCGCTCGCTTCGGCAAAAAACACCTTTTTGATCCAGTCCAGTCGCACAGATACATCCAGGCTTTGATCCATGCAATGCGACAGGCCAGCGCCTGGTCCTTGCGCTACCACGCGCGGCCCGGCAGCCAGAATAATCACCGCGCGGACAAGATCCGGACGGTCAACGGCGACAATGCGGGCCGTCCAATTGCCGAAAGCATGTCCCGCAACAAAGGCCGGCTCCCCGCCTTCAGCGTCGATCACCGACACGACATCACGACCGAAATCATGCAGCGTCAGCTTATCCATGCGCCCAGTGCTTGCTCCAATGCCCCGCGGGCTCGGGCAGACGACACGATAGCCAGCCTCAGCCAGCAGCGCTGAAACAGGCTCGAAGTCTTCCACGTCCCGTCCCAGCGACGGCAACATGACAATAAGCGGCCCTTTTCCCCGCACCCAATAGGCAATGGAGATTGCTTGTGGCCGACCATCGTTTTCTTCACAACGCGTCGCGGTTTTATGGATGGGCTGGTATGTATTGAAAGTCGAAACATTCATGAATATTCACTTGTGATTGAGATCGAATTCTTGGCAATTATTAGTTTCTTTATACATCTATCTATAGTTTCTTTATGAAACCATATAAATAGCAGTTGAAAGTTGATAGCAACTAAATTATAGTTGATAAAAGAAACTATATGATTTTAAATTCAAAATATATAGTTTCTTATTGAAACCAAACCAAACGGTTCACAAGAACCACAAAAACATCTGAAGAGGAGACAGAATATGAAAAAAATTCGTCCATTCGCCTTGCTCGCCCTGACCGTCGGCGCGGTTTTTTCAGCCCAGGCGCAAACCGCCGACAATTACCCGAATCGCACCATTCGCATCATCGTGCCGTATACGCCAGGCGCGATCAATGACATTCTGGCTCGTCGCATGGCGCAATACCTCGGTGAGGAACTCAAGCAGACCGTCATTGTGGAAAACAAGCCCGGCGCCGGCACGGCGATTGGCACCGAGTTTGTCGCGCGGGCCGATCCGGATGGATACACATTACTGCAAGCCGCAGCAGCTCACTCGATTCTTCCTTCATTGGTCAAGAAACTCCCGTTTGATCCGCTCAAGAGTTTTGAGTTCATCACGCTGGCCGCCACATCTTCCTATGTGATGATCGCCACGCCAAAACTGCCGGCAAATAACGTGGCCGAATTTATTTCACTCGTAAAAGAGGAACCAGGTAAATACGTCTATGCCTCCACCGGTAACGGCAGCTCGGCGCACCTGATGGGTGAAATGCTCAAAGAGCTGACGGGGACCGACATCATGCATATCCCATACAAGGGCCTGGCACAAGGCTTGAACGATGTTGCCAGCGGACAGGTTCACGTAACCTTCGGCACCTATCCCGGCTCGATGGCTTACCTGAAGCCCGGGCGCGTCAAGGCGCTCGCCACCACCGGCAAGAACCGCATGTCATCGCTGCCCGAAGTGTCCACGGTTCAAGAAACCGTGCCCGGCTATGATGCGCAAGGCTGGTGGGGATATCTGGCGCCCGCCGGAACGCCAAAAGCAATTATTCAAAAACTGAACAGCGCGTTCAATAAAATCATTCGCAACAAGACATTTTCCGACACGTTCACTTCCGAAGGCGTCGAAATGCTTGGCACGACCGGGGATGCCTTCAAGACCCATGTCGAGCAGGAAATGCAGGTTTGGGGAAAACTTGTCAAATCCGCCCAAATCAGGACCAACTGATGAAGTTAGCCGATTGGTCGCTGCGCTTTTACCGTATCCCGTACGTTCACACCATCCGTTGGGCCAACGCGGTCGAAAATGAAGGCGTGTACGCCTTGCTAACATTGCGCAACGAACAGGGACAGGCCGGCTATGCCGAAGGCACACTCAAGGCGACCTGGTCTGGGGTATCGCCCGCCATGCTGCAGGCCGCCTTTGATGACATACTGATACCGCAATTGGCCGGCACCGACTTGAGTGACGCTCAGGCCGTGGCCCGGTCGCTTGCGCCCATTCCCGAAAACCGGCTCGCCAAGGGCATGATCGAAACCGCCGCCCTGCTGCTGCGCGCGGCGGCCCATCAACAGCCATGCTGGCGCTTTACGCAGGGACAATCCAAGATTGACGTTGCCTGGACACTGACCCGGCAATCCCCCGCGCGAATGGTGGCGCAAGCCCTGGAGCAATACACGCGCCATGGCCTCTGCAGTTTTAAAGTCAAGGGCGGACAAGGTGTTAAGACCGACCTCGCGGTGCTTCGCGCCTTACACGACGCCCTGCCAGCCCACTGCCGGTATGTGGTGGATGCCAACAGCCAATACACGCCCGCCGAAACGCCGCACTATCTGGAACAATTAGCTGCTTGCGGCGTTCAATACGTCGAGGATCCCTGCCCGCTCGAATCGTTATCATTATTTGAATCGTTGCAACGGCAGTCTCCACTGCCGATTTTGATTGATCGCGCCTGTACCACTGAACAGGATGCGGAACGTTTTTTACAGGCAGGCGCCCTGGCGCTGAGCACCAAGCCTGGGCGAATCGGCATGGGTGAAGCGCAGCGCATCCGCCAGCGGGCTGCCCAACACGGTGCAAAAACCACAGTCGGCATTTATGCAGAAAGTGCGCTCGGCACCCTGATCAATCTGCAATGGGCCGCCAGTTGTCCCGTCGGCCTCGATGCTTTTCCTGCCGAACAGACCTTCTATCTCGCCCTGACGGCCAGCCCGCTGAAGCATGCCCTTTGGCTTGAAGGCGGCGCGATCCACCTGCCGGATCCGCCACTGACTGACAACGCGCTGGACCTGGCAGGCATCTCGTTCAGACCGGATTAAACAGGCGAGCGTCTGACGCCCGGCTAACGCGCCCCCTTGCGGACATCGAAAATCCAACGCAACCCGGCCGGCGAGCGCAAGATACGCGGGCCCTCATGCCCTAAACCCGGCACGACTTCGAATGTATGCGAAACCGGCAACGCGCCATATAAATCGACAAGATGGTCATTTCGTTGAGAAAGATCGGGAATTTTCTGAACGATTTTATGGCTCAACCCTTTAGCATCCATTCATGCTCAGGATCATTATGAAAATGCCACACTCTTTTAGGTCCGGCCATTACATTCAAATAATATGATGTATAACCATGCGGTACTACTACAGGATGATAGCCTTTGGGAACCTTGACGACATCATGGTTCTCAACACAGATCGCCTCATCAATATCACGATTGTCCGTATATACTCGCTGGAATGCGAAACCCTGGGGTGGGTGCAGTCTGTGGTAATACGTTTCTTCCAATGCGCTTTCTTTCGGAATGGCATCACGGTCATGCTTGTGAGGCGGATAGCTTGAAGAATTTCCCGGTGGCGTGATGACTTCGACAACCAACAGGCTATGAGCCGGTTCGGTTTCAGGAAGGATATCGCATACATGCCGTGTATTACTTCCTTGCCCACGACTGGACCTTTTCATGCTTTCTGGGCGAATCAGCCGGGAAGGATATTGCCCATTGTTTCCAGGAGCCGTCGCAACCGCCAGCTCACAACCACGCTGTGCTGTTACCAGCACTTCAGAACACGGAGCAATGTATGCGGCATAAGGGGACTTTTCCTCGAAAACCGAAATACGGTCACCCAAATCGTCCCATTGATAAGTGCCATCCGGCCCTTTGACCTGCAGCGACGCCTTGCCACTGAGAATAACGAGACACAGTTCATTGGCCTCACTGCGGAATACCCTGGTTTGTGGCTCATCGAACCGATACGCCTGAAAGCCGACATAAGTCAGTCCGCACGCGCCCATTGGCACATCCGCCACCAGGGTATCGATATTTGCTTTCACTTTCAATGTCATTAACGTTCCCCTTCTTGTCCCGATCTGGCAGCAAGCCAGGCCTCAAACAGAAATTCGAA
>NZ_JBQEAU010000112.1:10680-15427 GCF_052108595.1 Advenella sp. | reverse complement strand
TAACGATGTAGGAGAAAGGCGACCAGTTGTTTTGCATTATGCGTGTTCCTGTAATTCGGGTGCGGCATCCATGTGCTGGTTGAAGGCGGCCTGGTCCGGATCCAGATAGGCCTGCACTGCCGGATAATCTATTTCGTAATCAGGCCAGCATGAACCAGGCCAGGCGCCGTTTGGAACAATGCTGAAAGCTTCGACCATGAAATATGGAATGAGCGTGGTTTCCGGATTGTCTGTAAAGACGGTGTCCTCCACCATTTTCTCGGCAACGACCAGCACGCTTTTGGCCGAACGCGACATGATGCGGTCCCAGTGATAGGTGCCCAGCACGCGCACGTTTCCCTTGCGGTCCACTTCATTGGCGTGTATCACGGCATAATCCGGCTGTATTGCCGGAATAACCCACACCTCTTTTTCGGAACCATAGGGATCGGCAATTTTCACCCAGTTGTTCAGTTGGGCCAGTTCGCTGCCTTCGATGCCACCGCAGGGTTGAAACGGAATGCCGAAGGCGGAGGCGCGCAAACCCGCCGTCAGCGTTGCGCAGGCGTGCTCTTCGAGTACCAGCCGTTGCTGCTCGACGGCCTTGCGATAATACTGGGCCAGACCGAAGTTGCCCTCCATGGCCACAATGCCGGCGCGCGCTTTGGTGGCAGTTCCGGTGCGGCACAAAATATCAATGTCATAGCCGGGAGACTGTTTGATAATCTCCAGGTCCTGCTTGTTTTGCCGAATAAGTTCACGCACAAACGAAAAGGGGCCGCGATGCAGAAAGCTGCCACCCAGCGCCAGCGAGGCGCCATTGGGAACGCGACTGACCAAGTCCTGCAGCGATACGCATTTATCAGCCTGATTAAATCCTGATGTCATGATGGTCTCCAGATTATTGATTGGGTTTCAGGTAGGACCGGATCCGGTCCTTAAGGCCGGGCGCCGCCGCAGAGCGCACCAGGGCGGCCAGGTTCTGGTCCGATTCCGCATTGGCGTACAGGACCTGGTACATATTACGGCGGGTGATTTCGGACAAAATGGCGTTGTTGGCCTGAGCCTGTTCAATCACGTCGGGCCACTCGGGCTGGTCCTGCAATGCTTGCATGAAGCCGATGTTCAGGGCTTCGCTGGCATCGAAGGTGCGTGTGCTAGACAGGATATCCAGCGCATTCTGGGTGCCGACTATATTCTGGAAGCGGCGCGTACCCAGAATAAGGCCGAACTTGATGCCGGGAAAGCGAAATGTGGTGCCGCTAGCGGCGACGCGACGTTTGCAAGACGCGATAATATCGGCGCCGGCGCCAAAATTGCGTCCGTGGCATAAGGCCAGTGTCATGGCAGGCGAGGTAGCCAGCAGATCCAGCATGATTTCGATCTGCACGATTCGTTGCAGCAGATCGCCCTCGCTTGCCGTTTCCAGATCGGTAAAGTCGAACCCGGCGCAGAAGTTCTTGCCATTACCCCTGAATATCAGAAGTGAAATATTCTCCTGATGGGCCTGTTGTATGCCATCTGTGAGTGCCTGTACCAGGGCAGGCGACAGGGCGTTCATTTTCTCGGGCCGGTTCAGGGTGAAAGTCCACGACTGTTCGCAGCGTTCAATAATCAATGGCTCGCTCACGCGTTTTCTCCCTGCGTTGCAATGTTCGACAAAATTTCATCATTATGTTCACCCAGCGCCGGTGGACCGACGGCGATCCGGCTTGTCTGTCCGTCAAAGCGGATTGGCGAGGCAAAGGTTCTGGCGTTCAGCCCATTGGGCAGGGGAATATTTTGCACCCAGTCCATATGCGTCACCTGTTCATCTGCAAGCACATCCGAGTATTGATTGATTGGCGCGCAGGGCACGCCGGCCGCGCGGAACTGTTCAAGCCAGTATTGCGCATCTTCAGATGCGAAAATGGATTCCATGATTTCCAGTAGCGCCTGCTGGTGTTGCGCGCGTAGCGATGTGCTGGTAAATCTTTCATCCTCAAACAGTTCGGGGCGTCCGACCACCTGGCATACTGATTTCCACAGGGAGTTGTTGCCGGCGGCCATGCCGAAGTATCCCTGCTTGCAGCGAAAGACCTGATAGGGGGCGTTGCGCGGATGTGCCGAGCCCAGCTTGCGCGGATTGTCGCCGCTGCCGAAGTACTCGGATGTCTGTAGCGCTGCGATGCCCAGTGTTGCGCCCAGCATGGAAATATCAATATGGGTGCCTTCTCCGTTGCGCTCGGCCATTCGCAGGGCAGACACGATGGAAAAGGCAGCGTACAGCCCGGCAGAAAAATCACACACCGGCACACCGCACTTGACTGGTGGCCCATCGGCTTCGCCGGTCACGCTCATCAGGCCGCTCATGGCCTGTACGGTCAGGTCGAACCCGCCTTCCTGGCTGCGCGGGCCACTCTGGCCGTAGGCGGAAATGGAACAGTACACGATTTGCGGATTCAACTGCCTGATATCGGCATAGCCCAGGCCGAGCCGGTCCATCACGCCCGGACGATTGTTTTCCAGTACGATATCGGCTGAGCGCATGAGCTGGCGGGCGGCCTGCACGTCGGCGGGGTTCTTCAGGTTAAGCGTGACCGATTTTTTGTTCCGGTTCAGCGAAGCGAAATTCTCGCTGTATCCATCGCTGATGGGAGGCCAGCTTCTAAGCGTGTCGCCTCCATCCGGATGTTCGATCTTGATCACGTCCGCGCCCATATCGGCCAGCAGCATACTGCAGAACGGGCCCGCAGCAACGTTGCAGATCTCGATGACTTTTACGCCTTGCAGCGTGGTTTCTTGCTTCATGTTGAGTTGCTCACAGAATGGTTTGAATTAGTTTGATTCGCCAAAATAACCACGCCGGTATCCCGACTCCCGGGAAATGTCGCGGGCGGCATCCAGCACCAGCGGCGACCAGCGCTTCATGTTTTCAATGGTCAGTCTTTCCAGGGGCCCCGAGATGCCCAGGGCGGCAACGACCTTGTTGTGTCCGTCAAAGATTGGCGCGGCGATCCCGCCGACATTGCCGCGCCACTCGCCCCTGTTGATGGCGTAACCAATGCGTGCGATGTTGGCCAGCTCGTCTTTGAGCGCCGCCAGCGAGGTGATGGTGTTTTCGGTATGTCGGATCAGATCGGCTGAATGACGGTTGAGATATTCATCATTCTGGAAGGCCAGCATAGCTTTGCCGGTCGCCACCGCATAGGCGGGCGCGCGACCGCCAATAATGGAATAGGCGCGCACCGGATTGGGACTGTCGATTTTGTCGATGTAAATGACATCGAGCTGGTCCAGTACGGAAAGGTGTACGGTTTCCTGCGTTTGTAGCGCGACGCGGCGCATCAGTGGCGTCGCGATCTTGCGCACGTCAAGGCGGGCGAGCCGTTGCGCCGCCAGTTCGAAAACCTTCAAGGTGGGCTTGTAGCCGCCCGAATGACTGCTTTTTTCCACGTAGCCAGCTGCGATCAGTGTCTGCAGGGTACGGTGGGTGTTGCTTTTGGTCAGGCCTGATGCCTCCGCAAGGTCATCAATCGTATTGGGCTGATCTTCCTGAGCGCAAATGATTTCAAACAGCCGTAGACCCTTCAGCAAGGTTTTGTCCATATAAATCTCAAATATTGATACTAAAAATCCTATATTTTAAAATTCTAAACATAGAACCATTAATTCGTTGACCGCATTTTTATTATATGCGATTCTCTTTTTTATACAAGAAATAGAATTCAAATTCCAAATGTTGGGATTTAATAAAAAAGGAGCGAGACAATGAAATGGTTTTTGAAGACAAGCGGGGCGCTGTGCCTGATCTTCTCCAGTACGCTGGCACTTGCGGCAGACTGGCCGACCAAGCCGATCACGCTGGTGGTGCCGTATCCACCGGGGGGGGCAACAGACTTTTCGGCCAGGATATATGCGCAATATCTGCCCAAGCTTTTGGGCACCACGGTGGTGGTGGAAAATCGTGCCGGCGCGGGCGGAGAAATTGGCGCGGAAGCCGTATCCCGGGCAGCGCCCGATGGCTATACCATGCTTTTTGGCGCTATCGGCAGTCATGCAATCAATTCGATATTGCCGTCCAAGCCCAAAACCTATAAATTTCCCGATGCTTTCGAAGGCGTTTCGTTTGGCACGGCCGTGCCACTAGTTGTCGCGGTCAGCAACGGCCTGGGCGTTAATACGCTGGACGAACTGGTGAACAAAATAAAGCAAACGCCGGGCAAGATAACGTATGGTTCTGCCGGAGTGGGATCATCCCAGCATATGGCAGCTGAAAAATTTCAACTGGCAACAGGCACCAAGCTATTGCATGTGCCATACAAAGGTAGCGGTCCTGCAGTGACAGACTTGCTGGGTGGACAGATTGACATGGTGATCGATACCCTGACCACGCTCTATCCGCAGATCAATAGCGGCAAAATCAAATTCCTTGCAGTCACGACCGCTGATCGTGTTCCGACCATTCCGGATGTGCCGACATTGAAAGAGCTCAACGTCAAGGATTATGTGCTGACAACCAACTACGGATTGCTGGCGCCGGCCGGCACACCGAAAGACATTGTGCAGAAAATGTCCGAGGCGATGCAGGCCGTGGCTGCCCAAAAAGAAGTGCAGGACAAGTTGATTGCTTCGGGAGCCAAAGCCTATGCCACCACGCCGCAGCAAACAGAGCAACTGCTGCTGGACGAAGTAACGAAGTGGTCCGACGTTGCCACCCGCGCCAAAGTTGAATGACATCATGGACGCAATTTGCCGGTTAGGCATCGTCGGCGGTGGATCGGTCGGT
>NZ_JBQEAU010000112.1:0-10580 GCF_052108595.1 Advenella sp. | reverse complement strand
TGACATCATGGACGCAATTTGCCGGTTAGGCATCGTCGGCGGTGGATCGGTCGGTATTTCATTTTTGGCGCAGCTGGTTGCACATCTTGAAGCCAGCGCGAACAGTGCAAACAATGTACCCGGTTGTCACATTACGCTGTTTGAACCATCCGAAAAAATCGGGCATGGCACCGCCTACCAGCATGATTTGAATACCAATCTGCTCAATGTGCCGGCGGGCAATATGTCGCTGTACGACAAGCACCGTTCTCACTTTGTGCAATGGCTGGCGGCGCAGCCCGAAGCGTTTTTGCAATCGTATGCCATAAGCGATATTGATCCTGCCGCGTTTTATCCGCGTCCGCTGTTTGGTCGATATGTTCATGAGCAGTTCGATCGCATTGTTGCACAGGCGGCAGCGCTTGGCATAAAGGTGCGGGTGGTGCGGGATGCTGTAGTGGCTATTGCCCGCCATGCAGCCGGGCAAGGGCAGGGGAACGAGCATAAACAGAAGGCGCAGTCGCAGATTCAACTGATAGACAGTGCCGGCGCAAGCTATGTTGTTGATCAACTGGTCCTGTGTAACGGTAATCTTGCATCCGACACGTTCGATGCGCTGGTGCCGTGCGCAGGGTTCATGAATAGCCCTTATCCGGTCAGTGCCTTGTCACAAGCGATTGCCGCCGACGCCACCGTAGCCGTTCTGGGGACTAATCTGAGTGCCATCGACGCTGTTGTTGCACTGAAGGCGCACGGGCATGGCGGGCAGATTCATTGCTTTTCCCGGCAGGGCGTGTTGCCTGCAGTGCGAAGTGTTCATCCGACCCATGTGCCAAACCGGCTATCCCGGGCAGACGTACATGCGATGGCGCTTGCAAAAGGGGGACGACTGGACCTGGACGATGTGGTCGGGATGTTGCGTGAGCAGATTCTGGCGATTGATCCTGGTTTTGACATTCATGATATTGCCGGCGGCGGCGCAGATGCGGCGATTCAACTGAGTCGTGAGCTGGACGCCGCGTGTAGCGGGCCGCGTGCATGGCAGGCGGTGCTGGCGGCAGCCAATGAAGTGATAGATTTGCTGTGGTTTTATCTGGATCAGCCAGCCAGACGGCAGTTTCAGTCGTGCTGGCGCTCGCAGTGGATGTCGCGTCGGGCCATGTTCCCGGTGCAGAACGCCCTTCAATTGCAAAGCCTGATCGAGGCAGGGCAGTTGCATATCCATGGTGGCTTTCAGGCTTGTGAAACGCTTTCGAATGGGCAAGGCTTTGTGTTGCATTGTCGTGATGCTGCAGGCGCACTGCAGCAGCAGGCGTGTGGCGTCGTGATCAATGCAACGGGATTTTCCCAGGACGTACGCCAGTCCTCGGATCCGCTTATTACGCAATTGATGCAATCGGGCCTGGCGCGCGCGAGCGACTATGGCGGCTTTGAGCTGGACTTTGACACGGGATGCCTGGTCACCGCGAATGGCACTATTGCAAACGACATTACTGTACTGGGTAGCCTGGCTTGCGGCACCTATTTCTGGACGGTTTCCATGGATGTGAATGCCCGGCTGGCCAATGAGCAAGCAGCACGCCTTGCGCGCAAGCTATGTCGGCCGATTGTGGCACAGGCAGGCGTGCCGACAAGTGCAGACGTTGCTACACAAGTGTAATAAGTAATAAACCGCCTGCAGGTATCAGGAAGTAAAAAGCAGCCAACGAAAAATCAGTAAACAGAATCAGTAAATGAATATCAGTAAATGAATATCAATGAGAAAAATCAGCAGCCATAAGAATAGAGCTAAAAGCTATTTTATTAAATTGCTGTTTGACTGTATAAACCATATTCCAATTGAGAGAAACTGCCATGACACTATTGAGAAAAATGACTGTGCAGTGGCTTAATGCCATTTGTGCCATTTGCGCATTGAGCGGCACATCGGTGGCCGTTGCTGCCACAGCAGACCAGGATTACCCCAATAAACCGATTCGATTGATTGTGTCCTACCCTGCCGGCGGCAGTGTCGACGTTGCGGCTCGCATTCTCCAGGAACCGCTGACCCAGGGCCTGGGGCAAAGTGTGGTGATTGAAAACAAGGGCGGCGCTGGGGGCACTATCGGTACTGCACAGGTAGCCAAAGCGGCGCCGGATGGCTATACGCTGCTGTTGACACTATCGTCACACACGATCAATCCTGCCATCTATGCGCAATTGCCCTTTGATACAGAGAAGGACCTGGATCCTGTGTCCATGGTTGCATCAGCGCCTCAGGTGCTGGTGGCACATCCTTCGTTCAAACCCTCAACGGTTCCGGAACTCATTGAGTACGCCAAAGCCGCAGACAAGCCGGTGATCTACGGTTCAGCGGGTGTCGGTTCGCCCAGTCATATTGCAGGTGAATTATTCAAGAAGCTGGGACAGGTTCAGTTGACCCATGCGCCGTATCGCGGCGGCGGTCCGGCAACAGTGGACGTGCTGGGCGGGCAGATTCCGTTGCTATGGGTGTCGCTGCCTGCAGTGACTCAATATATCCGCAGTGGAAAACTCAAGGCGCTTGCCGTATCCACGAACGAGCGCACGCCAGTGGTCCCGGATGTGCCATCGATGGCTGAAACCATTGACGGTTTCAATGTGGACTCCTGGTATGCCATGTTCGCGCCGGCTGGCACGCCGCGACCGATCATCGACAAAATCCAGAAAGTACTGGCCGACGCTGCTGGCAATAAAACCATACAGCAGGCTTTCCTTGCTCAGGGTGCGGTTGCTGTGGGAGGAACACCGGAAGCACTCGAAGCGGTGGTGAAAAAGGAAATTCCCGCCTGGAAAACGTTGGCCAAAGAGGCGAATATTAAAATTAATTGAGTGGAATATCGCGGCACGCATTGCCGCTACGTAAAAGCGAGACTGCCGGGATTATCCCGGCAGTATTTTGTTTCTCATGGCAGCATGGCGGTGTCGGCCGCGTAGCGAAATCTAATCGAGCCTGATATTGTTCTTTTTGGCTACGGCGTCCCAGCGTGTCAATTCGTTTGCAATAAACGATTTGAATGCCTCGGGTGAGCTGCCTTCAACCTGCATCCCCAGATTGTTCAATTGCTTGATGGTTGCAGGATCTTTGAGGGCGGTGTCGATGGCCTGGGACAGTTTGCTGATGATCGGCTCGGGCGTGCCGGCCGGTGCGAAAATGCCGTTCCACTCGCTCACATCCATTTTTACGCCTTGTTCTGTCATGGTCGCCACCTCAGGAAGATCGCTGCTTCGTTTGGCAGCCGTGGTGGCCAGCGCTTTCAGTTTCTTGCCACGGATGTACGATATGGCCGAGGCTGCGTTGGCAAAATAGGTATCCACTACGCCACCCATGACATCGACCAGGGCAGGCGCGCCACCCTTGTAGGGCACATGCACGATGTCAACACCGGTTTCCTGCTTGAGCAATTCACCCACAATGTGGACCGGACTGCCAATACCGTAGGAGGCAAACGTCAGTTTTCCGGGGGACGCCTTGGCGGCATCGACATAGGATTTGACGCTGTCATAGGGAGAGTTTGCCGGCACGACCATCAGATAGGGAGAGCTCACGACCTTGGAGACGGCAATAAAATCCTTCAACGGATCATAAGGCAGTTTGCGCAACACCGGGTTGATAGAAAATGACGACGCATCATACAGCAGGGTGTAGCCATCGGCGGGCGCGCGTGCAACCTGCGTGGCGCCGATAGAACCACTGGCACCTGCCTTGTTCTCTATCACAATGGGTCGCTTCAGGGTGTCGCCCAGCGCTTTGGCAATAATGCGTGCGGCATTGTCGGCGCCGCCGCCGGCAGAGTAGGGCACGATCAGGCGGATGGCCTTGCTCGGATAATCGGCAGACCAGGCTGTGCCGCTGGCCAGCACGCCGCAGCCCAGGGTAAAAGAGATAAGGGTTTTGTTCAATGACATATGCATGATGTCCTCCGTGATAATTATGATTATGTAGCTGTGTTGTTGTCATAGTGTGGTCAGACCCGTCACTAAACCGTTGCCACGGGGTTGACCGGTGCCCCGACCATGCCGCGCAGATAGATGGGCGGCGCGGTCAGGAAGAAGGCATGGCGCTCGTGCTCTCGCAGCCATTTGGCCAGGATCGACAGATGCCATAGCTCCCCCAATGGCATGCCTAGTTTTACCAGGCAGTGCTCATGTAGCGGCAACAGTGGCCCCTGACTCTTTTTCAGCGTGTAGTTGCGTTTTTCCACTGCATGGTTATCAGCGGCAAGTGCAGACACTTGTGATTGCGTAATCCACTCAAGCAACTTCGGATCGTTGCCGTCCAACGCGCAGCAACTGGTTTTCAGAATCTCATGGTCGGCCTCGGCACCTAGGTTCAGCGCAATGTCGGCAAGGCCGGTGTGAAAGCATACGATGTCGCCTTTGTGCAGCACAATTCGGTCGGCCTTCATGACCGCTTCGATATCGGCAAAGCTGACCAGTCGCGCTTGGTCGCCAAAGTGATGGCGCAAATCGATCAGTACGCCGCGTCCCTGAATCCCATGTTGCGCCATGGGGTCAATGGATAGCGCTGCGGCGCCATTGAATTTGTCGGTGACAGCGTGTTGATGGCCAACGACGCGAAAGCCGTTGTAGCCAACCGGCGCTGCTGTGCCTGACCCCAGTGCATCAAAACACGAACAGACATGTCCGAGTGCATCCCATTGCGTTGAATACTGCGGCGACATCGTCACCATATCGTCGCTCACCACATCGGTGGCGCCGGGCGTATCGTTACCCAATGGGAAGTTGAAAATGGGAACGCCGTTCTTCATTGACGGACGTATCACAGGGCCAGCGCGACGTGGATTAAGAACCGGCTGCCTGGGAACATCCAGCGGCAGGCTCAAGGCAAAGCTGATCCCTTGTCGTATTTCACGGGCCGCGCGTACACGCGCCTGGGCGTCAATCCAGTTCAATCGGCCCAGTTGGTCGTCGGGGCCGAAGTCTCCCCAGTTTGCTCCTGCCGGGCGCTGTTTCCAGTGGGCGGTTGTGGTCATGGGGGCTCCCTGTTAACGCACGATGCCGCGCTGTCTGAATTGGTTGATTTGCTGCTCGGAATAGCCATATTCGGCGAGCAGCTCGCTCGTGTGCTCCCCGAAATCGGGCGCCGCCCGTTCGGTGGCGCAGGCCGCGTGATCCATTTTAATCAGACCGGTAATACTCTTGTACTTGCCGATCTTGCTGTGTGAAAATTCGCGGACCAGGCCTTCGGCCTGAACTTGTGGGTGTTCGAACATATCGTGCACCGGCCGGACCATGGCACAGGGCACATGGGTGCCAAAATGCGCCTCCCACTCTTGCGCGCTGCGTTGCTGCAAGGCGTCACGGATGATGGGCACGATAATGCTGGCGTTCTCGGCGCGTTTACGGACCGTGTCGTATCGTTCGTCGGTGGCCAGCGCCTGCAGCCCCAGCAATGTACACAGTGCTTCCCAGAAGTGCGGTGTATTGGCCGACAAGTAAATAAACCCGTCCTTTGTGGGGTGAATGCCGGTGATGCCGCCCGAGCGCATATCTCGTTCAATGCTTTTGGGCTCGCCTTCTGCCCAGACCAGGCGCGTGGACTGCATGGTCAGCGCGCTGGCCAGCAGCGAGACTTCCACATACGAGCCCTGGCCGGTGCGTTCCCGCTTGAACAGCGCCGCATTGACACTATTGGCGATCATCGCGCTAGCGTAGAAATCAACAACAGAGCCATACACAATTTCCGGCTCGGCTTTGTCCATGCCCTGTGAATCGCAAATGCCGGACATAGCTTGCAGCACCTGGTCATATCCGGCGTTGTTGGCCATGGGGCCGCTGGAGCCATAACCGGTCATGGCGCAGTAGACCAGCTTTGGATTCAGTTGTGATAAGCTCGGAAAATCGATTTTCAGACGCGGCGGCACGGTGGGGCGAAAATTATGCACCAGCACATCGGCCTCAAGCAGCAGTTTCAGGAATATTTCATAGCCTTCGGCGCTCTTCAAATCCAGGCTGATCCCACGCTTGCCCCGGTTTACGCCGATAAATGCCCGGCTCTCTGCCTGTAGCGTTGAAGGATACTTGCGCAAGTTATCCCCCTCGGGGGGCTCGATTTTGATCACCTGCGCGCCCAGGTCGGATAGCAGCGTGCAACCGTAAGGCCCGGCGATATAGGCGCTAAGATCCAGCACCTGGATGCCGGCCAGGGGCAATGCATTGTTTCCTGAAGTTGTTGATGTCATAAGGCTGATCCGTGTTTATTTCTGTACGTGAATATCGCTGTCTCTGGCGACTTTTTTCCAAAGGGCGATGTTGTCGCCAATTTCCTTGTCAAAATCAGTGGGCGTCATATAGGCGGCTTCGGCGCCTTCCTTAATAAAGAATTTTTTCAGCTCCTCGTCGGACGTGACCTGTTTAAGCGCGTCATTCAGTTTTGCGACGATAGCATCGGGCGTGCCTTTGGGCGCCAGAACGCCCCACCAGATCTTGAAGTTGTAGTTGGGTACGTCGGCAGCGATGGTGGGCAGCTCAGGCGCCACCGGGCTTTTCTGACTACTGGTCACACCCAGGGCGGTGGCTTTGCCGGTACCTACTGCCGGCAACAGCGACGGGCCGCTGGCGATCAATACATCCACCTGGTCACCAATCAGCGCATTTGTTGCCGGCCCCATCCCTTTGAATGGAACATGCGTCATCTGTATTTTGGCCAGCGAGTTCATCATTTCGGTCGCAAACTGGTTGCTGCTGCCCGGGCCAGATGATGAATAATTGAGTTTGCCGGGATTGGCTTTGGCATAGTCAAGCAAGTCGCTCACCTTGGTGAATCCGAGCGTTTTGCGCACGGCCAGAATAAACGGGCCCTCGGCCATCAGGCCCACGCCGCGCAGATCACCAATGGGATCGAAGGGCAGCGATGGCTGTATCGCGGCATTGGTTGTAAAGCTGGAGGATACGGCTGCCAGCGTGTAGCCGTCCGGCTTGGCACGAGCCACCTGCATGGTGCCGATAGAGCCGCCGGCGCCGCCTTTGTTTTCAATCACAACTGTCGTTTTGAGCAGCGTGCCCAGTTTCATGCCCACGGCACGCGCGAACGTGTCATTGGAACCACCGGGTGGGTAAGGCACGACAAGCGTGATAGGCCGATCTCCCGGAAAAGTGGCAGGGTCAGCGGCAACGGCGACCGCCGGCAGCGCCATCACAGCGGCCAGCAATGCGGTGCCGGCTGTTCTCAGAACAAGCGTATGGTTCAACGGATTTTTTCTCACTTTTGTCTCCTGGGATTATCGATTACTCGCCGATCAGGCGCAGAATCATTTTTGCTTTGTTGATAAATGGAACATCGATCATCTGGCCGTCAAGGACATACGCGCCATGGCTGGAGTGGCCTGCCGACTCGACAATTTTTCGCGCCCAGTCAATTTCTTCCCGGCTTGGCGTAAATACTTCATTTGCAATAGCAATCTGGGACGGATGAATACAAGTTTTGCCCAGAAATCCGACAGACTTGGCCAACAGCGCTTCCTGCCGATAGCCTTCACTATTGCCAATATTGGCATATGCGCTGTCATAGGCGTACACGCCTGCACTGCCTGCGGCCAGGCGCAAGCTCACCATGACATGATGTACCGTAGCCGATTCGTAGCGATGGATGCCCAGCGGTTCAAACAAATCACCAAGGCCCAGCTGCAGGCCGGCGATGCGCTTGTCTGTCGCAGCAATGTCTGCCGCATTGACCAGGGCCAGGGCGGTTTCAATGTTGACCAGGATCGCCGGCGGTTTGTCCAGGGCGCAGGCGGCTTTGTCGAAAGCCACGAAAAAATCCTTCATTTGCTCGGACGACTCGATTTTTGGGATATTGATCATGTCCACTGTATCAACCATGCACGCCAGCAAATCTTCGTCAAACCAGGCGGTGCCCATATCGTTGATGCGCACGATGATGGTCTTTTTCTGTGTTTCTGGTTGCAGTGTTTGCAGAAAATCGTTCAACTGCTGCCGGGCCTGGTCCTTGTGCGGCTCCAGTACGGCGTCTTCCAGATCAAAGCAAATACTATCGGCCTGGCTGTTGAGGGCTTTTTCGAACAATTCCGGTCGTGATGCCGGCACGAATAATTTGCTTTTCATCTTCTCCTCCTTTTGTATGCGCAGATAATAAGGGATGAAAGATAGAAAAAACGTCTGTATTTTTATCTTAAAAAGATATAAATTATGTCTTTTGAGCTGGCAAAATCGGGCCCAAAGCCATGACGGCTGAAATAGTGCTTGACCTTCCCACTGTGGCAATGTCTATGCTTTGATAACAACGAATCAAATGGGAATTAATCGTATGCAATTTCAAATCGACAATATGACTTGCGGCGGATGCGTGCGCCGGGTAACGGCGGCAGTCCAGTCCGTTGATTCGGCGGCCACGGTCACCGCCAATGTGGGCGAACACCGCGTAGACATCCAGTCGACCAGTACCCAGCAAGTGTTCCTCGCCGCGCTGGAAAGTGTCGGCTATCCTGCCAAGCCGGTGGTATAGGCGGATGCCGGCCATCCGAGGGATCTGAATAATAAAACGCGCGATGTACGCGCGTTTTATCGCTTTTTATTGAAAAGGGAACTTATTGAGGCCATGGACAGACAAACACTCATTCACTTTTGCAGGGTTTTTAAATGAAAACGTTCATATTTTCAGTGGCGCTTTTGACCGCAGCCTCGGGCGCTTACGCCTCGGAAAAATCGGTCACTGTGTATCACGATCCCAATTGTGGCTGTTGTACTGGCTGGGCGCAACACATGCGCGATTCCGGCTATACAGTGAACGCGATCAAGACCGCAGATATGTCTGCAATCAAGCAAAAACTCAAGGTGCCCGCTGCACTAGAATCCTGCCATACTGCAGTGATCGACGATACCGGGCAGATCGTTGAAGGGCATGTACCGGCAACGGTGGTCGACAAATTGGTTGCCAACCGGTCCATCCCTGGTGTAGCTGCGCCCGGCATGCCCGCCAACTCGCCTGGCATGGGACCCATGGACGGTAATCTGGTCACCGTGGATTTTTCCGGACAAGCGTTTTCCCGAGACTAGCATCTGAAAGTGGGCATTTTCACATGCGCCGCTTTGCAATGCCGTCTATACGTTGAACATATTTTTTTAACCGTTCCGAAGGAATGATCATGCACCAACACCCATTGTCCTGTTTTTCCCGAACGTTCGCTATTCGCGGCCTGCTTGTCGCAACCCTTGCAATTAGCGGTTTTGCCGTGCCGATGGCTGCCCAGGCTCAGTCTGGCGGACATGCGCATATGGATACCGGAGAAGCGCCCAAGGATATGCACGCCTCCATGATGAACATGCAGCAGCAAATGGGTTCAGTAAAGGCCTCGGGAGATACCGATTATGATTTCGCCGTGATGATGCGGATTCATCATCAGGGCGCGGTGGACATGGCGCAGATGGAACTGGACAAAGGCAAGGATCCGCAATTGCAGGCCATGGCCAAAGAGATCATTGCCGCCCAGAAAAAAGAAATCGCCCAGTTTGATCAGTGGATTGCTCAATACGAGAAGCAAAAGAAATAAGGCCATCAGCTTCTGTCAGCCTTTTGCTGTATTGGCAGGGCATGCGTCGGCAGCGTATGGTGCCTGGAGTATGATCTATAGATTGTCGGCGCGTGCCTTGCATTGTGTGCTTAAATAATTAAAACAGTAGCCGGCAGGCTGACAGCAGCGTGCCGGTATCAACCGCCCTAACCGCAGAACAATGATGCGCGGAACAATGATGAATACAAACTTTATCCGCACCTTTCTCCTGGTTCATCAGCTTGGCTCCATGGCCCAGGCAGCTCGAAAATTGAATGTGACGCACGGGACGGTGGCGCAGCAAATTGCGTCGCTGGAAAAAGAGATCGGTGTGACACTGGTGGCGCGAGCGGGAAAAACCGTGCATGTGACAGAGGCGGGCCTGCGTTTGCTCGACAGGCTGATGCTGATCATCAATGAAATAGACGCATTGCCTGGCCTGGCCAATTCAAACGAAATACGCGGTGAGCTCAGAATTGGTGCAGGCAATAGCGTGCTCAACAGTATCCTGCCCGATATCCTTAGCCTGCTGGTGCGACGCTATCCTGACGTCAACGTGGTTGTGCAGCCCGGTGTGTCGCCGGACTTTTACCGTGACATTGAAAGCGGTAACCTGGACGCTGCCATCGCGATTGAGCCCCCTTATACCTTGCCCAAAACCCAGGAATGGCTTTTGCTTCGCGAAGAGCCATTTGTGTTGCTTGCGTCTGAAGTGCATTGCGGTAAAAAACCGACACAGTTACTGCGTTCAGAGCCTTTCATTCGCTATGACCATAACAGCTGGAGCGGCAAGTTGATTGAACAGTATTTGCGCGCCGTAACGATCGTGCCGGCCGAGCGCTTTGAGTTGAACGCAATTGAATCCATCGCCCTGATGGTCAATCAGAATCTGGGCGTTGCCATTATTCCGGATTCGGCCAATCTGTATAAACGGGACCTTAAAATTATCAAATTACCCTTGCCTGAAGTCAGTGCACCACGCCGCTTCGGGCTGGTCTGGTCGCGCAGATCGGCGCGCATCAGGCTGGTGCAGGCTTTTCGCGAAGCGGC
>NZ_JBQEAU010000111.1:12398-15433 GCF_052108595.1 Advenella sp. | reverse complement strand
CGTCACAGGGGAAAATGCAGGCCTGGGTCATGGCAGGATTGCCGTTGCTCCTGATGATGGTGCTCAATATGCTGGATCCGGCAGCCATGTATCCGATGTGGTTCCATCCGGCTGGGTGGATCGTCCTGGCGATTATTTTTTTGTTGGAAGCGCTGGGCATTTGGCTTATTCTCAAAATTGTGAATATCGATATTTAGGAATGAAAAAAGAAAATGGCATTCTGGGTTAGTTGCATATTCACGGGTATTTCCATTTGCCTTGGTCTTTACCTTTTTCTTTCGCCTGCAAGCAAAAAGGTCGTTGTGCCACAGGCCTATCAGGAGAAAAAAGTATTAGTCTTGCTTTGGCCGTGGATCCACGTGCTGGGGCGCACCATCATACGTTTTATGTCATGGAGATATCGCGCGCGTTTGGTGTCATTGCTGCGCAGCGCAGGGCTCGAGCAGGTGGTGCAGATCGATCACATTGCCGGCATCCAATGCCTGTTCGCCTGCTGCGCTTTCGTCAGTAGCGTTCTCATACAAGTGTCGCAACTGAATGAACGCCTCATATCCGTGCTGTTGATTGCACTTGTCATGGGGCTGGCAGGCTTGCTGCTGCCACTGTTGTGGTTGCGAGAACGTGGCACCAGGCGCCGGCAGCGGATCTTGCGTGAGTTGCCCTTCCTGCTGGATATGACGACCTTGTGTGTAGAGGCCGGCCAGAACTTGCAAGGCGCTTTGTATCACACGACAAACCTGTGTTCGCCTGGTGTTTTGCGTGATGAGTTGAGTTACTGCCTAAGCGAAATACGCACGGGTAAGCCCCGCATTGATGCGCTGAAGGCCATGGCCGCGCGTACCGGTACTGCGGAAGTGTCCCTATGGGTTGCCTCCATTGCGCAAGCGGAAAGCATGGGTATGTCGCTCGGTCCGTTATTGCGTTCGCAATCGGACCAGCGCAGACAGGAGCGTTTTAACCGTGCAGAAAAGCTGGCTCTGGAAGCGCCGGTAAAAATGCTATTGCCGCTGATTTTCTGCATCTTTCCCTGCACCTTTATCGTTCTGGCATTTCCCATCGCGGTAAAAATCCTGCAATCCGGAGTATGAATGCGGCTATCGTCCACCTATACACTAATCACGTTTGACTGTTTTTTTCAGCGCCTGGTCGGCTTAATGGGACGGAAGGTTATTCATCCCCGACATGTTTTCCACTTTGTTCCCTGTAACAGTGTCCATACTTTCGGCATGACTGTTCCGCTGACGGTTATCTTTCTGGACAAGCAGTCGCGTGTCCTGCATTTTATCGATTATCTTGCTCCTGCACGCGTGGCCTGGTACTGGCCGGCGCGGTCGGTGCTTGAGCTTCGCGCAGGATCCATTACCTCTAACAGGCAAGCGCGGGAGCTTGTCGCTTTGCTATTGCCCATGAATGTCGCCTGAAAAAATCGTTCGTTCGATCATCAGCAAACGGCACACGCTAAACAATTTCAAAAAAGCCAGCCAGTTCAACCAACAGGCGAAGCAGCCGTGCATCGCGAAGCTTTACGCGGTGTCATAAAATGCAATAATGCGGTCAATGGTATGACTGATGATCGGATCCTGTTTTTTTCGCGACCATATAACAGATGTAATAGAGCGCTGGGTGTGCTCAAATTCCAGAAATTGTAAATCCGGCAGGCCGCAGTGTTTCATACAGGCCGGCACCAGTGACACGCCCATGTTCTGGGATACCATGCTCAGAATACTCAGCCAGTGACGCGTCTCGTCTACAGCCTTGGGAAAGAACCCGGCGCTGATGCACATTGACAGGAGTATTTCATAGTAAACCGGCGACACATGACGCGAAAAAAAGATGAACCGCTGCGCGCTGAAGTCGGCAAGGGCAGGGGCCTTCCTTTGCAGTATGGGATTGTCCTTGTGGGCGCAAAGCAGGAACGGCTCGGTGACAATCACCTTGTCCTGCAAATCGGTCGGCAGCCGATTGCTGTGGATGAATCCCACATCGACATGGCCCATTGCAACTTTATCGACAATGTCGCTTGAATTGGATTCGGCCAGTTCAATATTGATCTGCTCGCCTTCAGGCCCCAGCCGCTGCAACAGTGCCGGCAGGCCGCGATAGACCATGGAACCCACAAAGCCGATGCGCAGGCGGCCACGCTCTGTCGAGTGGGCAAGGCGATTTTTGAGCGAGCCGGCGTGA
The DNA here is from genome assembly GCF_052108595.1 of Advenella sp. NCBI lineage: Bacteria > Pseudomonadati > Pseudomonadota > Betaproteobacteria > Burkholderiales > Alcaligenaceae > Advenella > Advenella sp. The sequence continues at coordinate 13,249 of NZ_JBQEAU010000111.1, read as the reverse complement.
CTGAGCAGGAAAAGTGCTTCCTTGTATAGCACGGCGCCCGCGGGCGTCAGGCTGACATGCCGGCTGTTGCGTTCAAACAGCTGCGCGCCCATTTTCTCTTCAAGCTGTCGTATGGCCAGGCTCAATGGCGGCTGTGAAATGTTCAGGCGCGCCGCGGCTTTGCTGAAATTGAGGGTTTCGGCAACGGCAACAAAATAGCGAAGGGCGCGCAGTTCCAGATCCATATCTATATATTATATGTATAGATCTAAATAAAAATAGTATTTCCATATATACATCGATTTAATTACGCTGGGTATATTATTTAAGTTCACAAAGGCCAGGACATGGAGACAAATAATATTCCGGATAGCCGGGGCAGCAATTTTTTTACGCTGGATCCTTATTCCGGTGCCTTGTTGAAAACCTATCTGCCGGCGCCGCTCTATACCCACCTGTTGCCGGTTTTCAATGAACTGGGCGCAGCAGTGGGGTCACGCCTGGATGAGCTTGCAGATACGGCCGATAAAAACCCGCCTGTACTGTCGGTGCGCAACCGCCAGGGCCAGGATGCCTGCGCGGTTACCAAACATCCGGCTTATGTTGAGCTGGAGAAAATGGCTTATGAAAAACTTGGGCTGGCAGCCATGTCGCATCGGCCTGGGGTTCTGGGCTGGAATCAACCCTTTCCTCCCGCGGCCAAGTACGCGTTGTCACATTTATTCGTGCAGGCCGAGTTCGGGCTGTGCTGTCCTGTAAGCATGACCGATTCCCTGGCGCGAACGCTGAAAAAATTCGGTGATCCGGCCCTGGTCGAACAGGTCTTGCCGCAAGTGACGGCAACCGAGTTTGCCGATCTGCAACAGGGCGCC